>JAWABG010000079.1:0-3494 GCA_038884715.1 Candidatus Woesearchaeota archaeon
AAAGAGATATGTTAATCCACATCTCTTTTTTTTATGTATATTAAAAACCTCTTATTATAAGGATTTAGTTTTTATATTTTTATAGTGAATTATTTTTATTTAGAGGTATTTTAACAGTTGATAGAGTAGCCATACATTTAGTAGCCTCTACTATATCAGCTAGTTTTCTTAAAGCCAATGAAGTCATAGCAAATCCATCTAATTCAACGTTGTATGCAATATGATGTTGCTGAATTTTTCTAATATCTTCTTCTAAACTTATACTAAATGCAACATCATTTAATTTAATATCCACCCTATAATTTTCTTCGTTAAAAGCATTTAATTTGTCCAAATCAATGACATTATCAAGTTGAACTTCAACAACCCCTAAATCTTTTTCAATATTATTAACATCATTAAAGTTGATGGGATTTAAAAGATTTTTTTCTTCTATTAATTCTTTTTTTGATACATTTGTTTCAGATACTACATTTTCCATGTTATCTCCCCTTTTTTCTACTATTTGACATAAATAGATTATAACATATAATATTACATAAATAAACATTTTTATAAAAATGTTTGTTTGTGTATAGGATGTACTACAATAACTTTGTTTAAGTTTGTCACGAAATAATATATAATATAATTAATCTTAAAAAAATTATTTTAATTTAATAAAAAAGGAGGGGTGTTATGAGGAAAAATGTACTATCTTTAATAAAAGAAATATTATGTATTATTGCTGTTTTTATAATTTTTGTATGCAACAACTCTAGCACAGTGTATGCAAATGGGACAAACTCACTGGAAGATAAGTTAAAACTAGAAGATAAGTTGAAAAATCAAGAAGAAGAGTTGTCTAACTCTATAGATGATATTGCAGATAATGGTAAATATGACGAAACGTTTGATTTTGCGACAGAAATTATAATAAATAACAATAGTACAGGAGAGCCTCGTTTTAAAATTATTGCAAATCAAATGCAAGAAGGATTAAAAACGATGTTAATTAAAGCAAGAACAATGACAATTCTTATTTATGGTCTTTTAGTAATGCTAATCCTTTTATATATGGCAACTGTAGGTAGTAAGAGTTTAACTAACAGAAGAAAAGGCTTTATGTGGTTATGGGGTTTTACTATAGTTTTTCTTGTTTATATAAATATACCTTTATTAATTTTATATTTTCAAAGAATTATAGGTATAATTAATTTCTTAAAGTCAAATAGTATTATAATTTGTTCTTTATTATGTTACGTAGGAGCTATTAAACTTATCACTAGCAAAAATGACTTACCTAATCGCTTGCAAGGTAAATATTTAATAACATTCAGTATAGTCTTGCTAATTATTTTAAACATCATACCAATAGCAATAAACTTTTTAATATAAATATAATATTTAGATATACGAAAGGTGAAATAATATGAATTTTGAAATAACAAAATATATAACAAAAGGAATAAAAGAAGATAATCTTATGGTAAATAGACATTATGATTACTGCAAACGAAAAGAAGTACCATTTGTAATGATACTTAGAGATGGTTCTTTTTGTACTATTGAAGTAAATATTAGTATGTGGTCTGAGCTTTTGGAAAATAATATAAAACTTCTTTTGAAAAAGAAGTTTTATAATATGAGTTCGAGAGATTTACCTATATTTAATAATATGAAAATTACTTTAAAGTTAGAGGATCTAATTGCTTGTTCTGAAAAATCATTATATTGTTTAACAGGACAATTTAAAAGAGGGGAAGATATAGTTATTGCAGAATGGTTATATGATTTATATTTTGAAGCAGTTAATAATTTTAAAAATGGTTCAAGTGAGGAAATTTGATGAAAAGAATATTATTTGCTTTAAATCCTAGCACTAGTACGGAAGTTCAAGAGAAAATATTAAATGAATATACTAAGTTGTTTGATGAAAAGTTTGAATATACTACAGAATATTATTTACAAGGGGTATTTAAAAGTTTAGAAGATACATCTTATGATGTACTTATACTTAATGAACAATTAGAAGTTAATCATCCAATTCAATTATCTCAATTAGATAAATTAACAGATTTGTACCCTAAATTAAATATAATTATTGCTATGGAAAACAAACATAGGGAAGATACCTTTACTCAGACGTTATTTTCCATTGGTATTTATAATGGTATCTTTAAAGATGATTTAGATATTATTAGTCTAGTTCAGTTAATTCATAATCCTAGAAATAAAAAAGATGCAAAAGATTATTATAATATTAATACTTCATCACAGAATGAATTGCCTGTTGATGTAGGTATTAATGCAATTGCTATTTCAGATGAAGAATTAGAACAAGTAACTTCTCATTTTAATGCTGCAACTATAGAAAATATATCAAAAGTATTCGAAGATGCTCGAAGAAGTTATAGTTTTGAAGAAATGGTATACGTACTATCAATGTTGCCTGAAGAAGTATTTAATCTACTTGAACAAAGTGGGAATAAGGATTATTTAAAATATAAAAAAAGTGTAGAAAGAGAACTTAAAAATGCCATTATTAAAGAAAAGATAGTTGAAAAGGTAGTTGAAACTGTTAAAGAAGTTGAAAAAATAGTTGAGAAAGAGAAAATAGTTGAGAAAGAAAAGATAGTTGAAGTTTACAAAACACCTAATGATTATAGAAAAGTAGTTGCTTTTATGGGAACTCCAAATGCAGGTACAACTTCTCTAATAGAGTTAATTTCTAAAAATTTTGCAGAACAAGACCTAAAAGTTGCAATTCTTGATTTGACAGAAAATAAGGACTTATTTGAAAGACATATATTTGCATCAGATGTTATCTTTGAACCATTAAAGGAACTATATAATGGCATAATAAAACCATTTACCATCGGTAAATGTATTGATTTATTTACTTGCTATAAAGGAACAAAACTTAACGATTTAGATAATTTATTAATTATTAGATTAATTGATATTTTAAAAAGAACTTATGATGTTATTTTGATTGATAGTTCATTTTCTACTTTGTTATATTCGGTAGTTGATACAGCTTTTATAGTTAGTGTTTGTGATCCAACAGAGTTTAAGTATGTATCAGAACATATAGAAAACATATTAAATGATGGCATCAATAACAATCAAGAAAACTATAACAAACTAGGTATTACAGAAACTTCTAAAAAACTGATATTCTCAGATAAAACTAAATTTTTATTTAATAAAGTTATTGATTCTAAAAAAGCTCTAAAATTTAAAGATATTAAAGATTGTTATTGTACTAAAATGAATTATCTGAATCCTAAAGAAAATGTTCATTTATTAGAAGATGGACAAGATATTGAACACTTTAAAGTTAGATTTGACATAAACATTTTTAAAAACAGTATATCAGGTATTTATTTTAATGTTGAATTAGATGACAACGTTCGTGCTGATATCGAGGAAATTTCAAATGCAATATATCCTTTAAAAAAGAAGGTTAAAAAGAGGTTTAATTTATTTAAAAGAAAGGGGAGTACAATAAG
>JAWABG010000079.1:3504-7021 GCA_038884715.1 Candidatus Woesearchaeota archaeon
ATGATGATAAAAAGCATAGTAAAAATATAAGAAAAGTCATAGGAGTATCATTCATTGTTCTAGCTGCTATAACTGGTTTTTATCAATGGAGATATTCTAAATTAACATTTGAATCTAAAGAATATGTTGTAGTTGCTATAAAAGATATATATGAAAATAATGAAATAAACGAGCAAAATATAGCTCTTATGCCAAGAGAAAAAGCAACTTTAGTTGAGGGGGCAATACTTGACCTTAAACAAGTAGTAGGAACTATTGCAAAAACAAGAATAAGAGTTAATGAACAGATAATTGCAGAGGACATTCAATCAAAAACTGAGTGGGATAAACGAAATCTAGTGCTTGTATCCATTAAAGGAGTAGATGATACTGTTGATCCATTCGTAGCTTATGAAGTGAAACCTTATGATAAAGTAGATATTCTTTACTTCGATAAAGATGGGGTATATGAAGGAAAACCTTTTTTAGAAAATATATCTGTAGAAGATCTTAAATCCGCTGAAGGTGTTAGTTACAAAAATAGAAAAGAGGGTTTTAAAGCTACTTTTGCTACTTTATGGGTAGATAAAACTGTCGCTCAAACAATCTATAAAAGACAAAAAGAAGGTGGAACGTTTAAATTTATACTGCACAGACAACGCTCTGATTATGAAGCACCTGCTACTAATAATACAATACCATTAAACAACAATTAATTACAGAATGTAAGTATGTCTAAAGATTGAAAGGAGTTGATTTACTAAATGGGAATTATAATAGGAGTTAATTCCTTAGAAAAAAATGTGGGAGTGTCTACTACAAGCTTAACTCTAGCTGAAAGAATTTCCAAATTTTCCGACTTATCGGTTTGTGTTGTAGATTTAGACAAAAAAAATCCAGAACTATCCTTAATAGTGGAGCAAATTCGGTTCTCTACTATTAATATAGATAACATAATGACATATTTAAGTTTGAATGATATTCCTGATGATATAAATGGAGTAATAGAGGCTAGTTTAGTTAAATTTAAAAATAGTAAAGTGTCTTGTATTTATGGTAGTAGATTGGATAGAGATTTTTCAACTAGACAATATCTGAATTTTTTTAAAATCATAAAACATTGCTTTGATATAATTATTATTGATTTTGGTGTTACAGAAATTAAAAGCACCTTTATGGAAGATATTGATTTACACATTTTAATTTTTCAAAGTAGCTTTAAGTTTTTTGAAAAATTAAAAAGAAATGCCAAAATGTATATAACTAAAAATACAGTATTATTACTTAATCACTATGATAAAAAACTTACTAATCTTAAAAGAGCATTAATACAAGAATATAAATCAGTAAAAATTATTGGAGAATTACCTTCAAGTAATTATTTAAATACAAAAATTATTCATGGAGATATAAATATTGATAAAGGAAACTACTCTTATTCTTTATCAAAAGTTTCAGAAAGAATTATTAAAGAACTTGGATTAAAAATGTTTGTTAAGAAAAAAGGATTGTTTGGGAAAATAGAAACATACGAAGAAAATGTATATGTAAAAGAATACTCTGAACCTTTACTTGGAGATATCCTTCTTGAAATGGGAGCAATAAATGAGAAACAATTAGCCAAAGCGTTACAAAAACAAAAAGCAATGACAAAAATAGAGTAGAAAGGGTGAGAATATGTTAGATTTAAGAAGTGTAAAATTTAGATCGGTTATAGAAAGATATTGTCAAACTGTAGTTGAAGCAATTTCTGATCCTGACACTATTAGTTTTGCTGAAAGCAAACTCCACACAGAATATTTACATAAATGCAGTAGAGGTGATGCCTCTGCTCGAAATTATGTGAAAGAAAAAATACAAAACATAGTTGAAGAAATAATTAGCGAAGGAGATAAAAAAATTATATCTCAATTAATCAGAGAAGAATTATATAAATTTAATAATAAGAAATACGAAAAACTTGTATTTAAAAATATAGGTTCAGAAAAAGAAAAAATGATAAGTTATTACCAATTATGTGAATTATCTGCATCATTAAATCAACGGAAATATTTAGAAGATTTAACCAATGGGGAAGTTAGTTTTATATCAGTATTAAGTAATGAAATTTATAAAAAAACTTACGGAGCTGATTTGATAGATGAAATATTACAAATGAAAATAAATAATATAGAAGTACATGATATATATAAAATTCGTGTAGAATTATCAGATGGTACTTGGGTTACTATACAAGATTACAATTTTGCAGATTCAGATGATATAAAAAATGTTGCGGTTAGATTGTTAAGTCAAAATAGTGGGGGAGATTTAACAGAGGAAGATTGCGAGAGAGAATCTATGTTAATAGATGGTTCTCGTATAACTGTAGCATTGAAACCAGCTGCATATTGTAACTATATTTTTATTAAAAAATTTGATTCCTTTGATGTTTCAGAAGAGGAAATGCTAAAAAATGGTACAGTAACACAAGAAATGCTTGATGATTTGAGAATTTTAGCTAAAGGACGAGCCAATTCAATAATAATCGGTGGAGTTAATACTGGTAAATCTACTTTTGCTAAAGTATATTGTGGTCTATTTCCAAAACATTTTAAAATTGGAGTGATAGATAGTTCTAAAGATACTGATTTATTTGCATTATACCCTGATAGAGATATAGTCACATTATATGAAACTGCTAAATATTCATTAAATGACCAATTTTCAAGATTATTAAGAGCAAATAGGAATATATTGATAATTGCAGAAGCAAGATCTTATGAAATAGAACAAATGATAAAAGCGATGACAAGAGCTAATGCGGGTTCGTTTTGTACATTGCATACAACAACCGCAGCTATGACTATAAATAACATTGCTTATATGTGTCAAGAAAGTGGAATACCTCAAGACATGAGAGTTTTAAGGTCTAGAATTTCAGAAGCAGTTGATTTAGTAATTCGTATAAGACATTTTGATACTGGGGAAAGAAGAGTTGATGAAATAACAGAAATTGTGGCAACAGGAGATTTAGATAATCCTTTTAAGACTTTCAAACTTTATTATTGGGATAGAAAAAAAGAACAAGTTGTTAGAAATCCTAAATATAAACTTAGTCCTGAATTAGAGGAAAAACTTTTATATTATGGTTGTAGTCAACAAGATATTAATTTATTAAATAGGTGTTATTAATATGGAACGTATTTTAATGACAAATAATACAATCCCAATAATATTAAGTTTAGTTGGATTATTTATATTTTTATCCTCAGTTGTTTCCTTTAAAGTTTCAAGAAAAGTTCAAGTTGAAAAAAGAAAATCAACTTACATGAGAAAGAAAAAAAGTCATTTTCATTTAATGTTAATAAAATTAATTGAAAATAGCGATTATTTAAGTGAACTTCAAAATAAATTAGCTTTTAATTTGGGGTATTTATATTCAACTAGTGAAAAAAAGAACAAAGAAAAAGCTTTTGATTGGTTAGTTAATTTTTTTATTTTTTGTATAATTGAATTTATATTAATTATTGTATGTATACCAAAATTAGGAATATTT
>JAWABG010000080.1:0-6858 GCA_038884715.1 Candidatus Woesearchaeota archaeon
GAGAGAATCAAAACGATTAACGCTGACAGAATTGAAATCTTTTTGTCATACTCTTGCTCGATCTTTTGAGGGATCGTAAGAAGTGATGTCTCTCTTATCCTTTTAGCGAAAAGTAGAGCGAAAAGAAATCCAAAAAAATAGTAAGGAACTCCCTGTGTCACCCAGTTGACGATACCATAATTATAGGTGAACTCTCCGACACCGAGTATACCACCATACCATGTTGATACGTTTGTTGCTATGAACAGAAATAGTCCGGTTTTTCTGCTGTTGATCAAAAAAGAATCTTTCCCTTTTACATTTTTTGATGCAAAATAGGAAATCATTAACAGAAAAAAGAAAAATAAAAAAATCACAAAAATATCTAAACTTTGGATCATAATTTTAAATTATAGTAATTTAGATAGATTATTCAAGGTAAGAAAAATTTTTTGTTAAACTCATAAAAATTTTAATTTTTTATAAGAACAATACATACAACTCTTGATTTTTTTTTAAAGTCATTTAAAATTTAAAACATAAAAGGAGGTATTATGAAGAGTATTTCAAAAGTTTTAACTATCGCCCCCCCGATACTTACAGATAGTTTTTGTTTTCATTTTAAGTTTTACCTTAATTTTTTGTTTTGGAGATAACTTGAGTATTGGAGATATTAATTATTGTGATTACAGTGATTTAAGTTTTGAATTAAATTTAGATAATATTCAACAAGATGGTAATGATTATGGAGAAATTTCATGGAGTTTTTGCTATGGAATTGAAAAATCAATCTATAAATTAAAACATAAATATGATTTTGAAATCGCTAATTCTATAGCTATCAATATAAATTTAATCTTATCTTTAAGGGATGATAGAAGAGGAATCCATAGTTATATAGATAGCAGTGGAACAGAAAGAACATTAAAAACATGGAGAGGGTTAAAATATTCATTGATAGAAAGGAATGATTCATTTTTTACATATAATATTAATAGATGTGGTTATGATTCTTCTTTGGACCGTTTTATTTATTATGGCCCTTCTCATGGAATTCCTGCAAAATATTTTGCTTACCCGGATCTGGTTTTAACAGGAAGAATTTTGCAAACAATATTAAGATTTATAATTGCAATGGATACTATTGGCAAATGGGATGAAATTGGAGGTTGGTCGTATAGATCAAAATTGATATATGATTGTAAAGAAAGTTATGATGAATATATTCAATGGTTTCAGGATACAACAATAAATAACGATTCATATTGTGGGACCTGGAAACACGTATTTGATGTAATTGATACTAACTTCATAAATGATGAAGTTAAAATTGACACTTTTTATCCTCAATATCCTTTTAGAGCAAAAATGAGACACCCTTTTAATAAAAATTCAACTATGGCAGATGCGGGACTATTTCTTTATGAACTCACAAAAGAAAATATATATTTAGAACAGGCAAAAAAGTTTGCTCATTATTTCAGAAATAACATTGACGACTCTACTTTTGTTTTTGGAAATGGCATTGACTCAACTTTTCTCTGGGCATATTCTGTCAATTATGTTAAAGGAAAAGCAGATGATATCTCTCATGGTGGACTTTCTTTTATTTTTATGAACGATTATCACAAAAATTTTCCTGATGATGTTTTTGGAAATGATGATATGATAAAAATGTTCAATACAATTAAATATTTAATGGTTATTCCTGGTTCAGAAACTACAGGAACTTATAGTTATTATCCATATCTTGACGGTTCTTATCATGAGAGTTTAAAATATATTCCTTTTTCCTCAGACATTAAATTTCAAATGTTTAAATTTTATGGGTTGACTGAATATAAACCCCAAACATTTGAGTTTATTACAGGTATTATTGATAGTTTAAATCCTGAAGACGGTTATTTTCAATATTATAAGAGATTTTATACTCCTTTTTCTGTAAAAATAGGGATTTCACCGGTGCCTGTTTTGCCTGCAGATAGTCAACAAATTGAAACTTTTGTAAATGGTGACAGGGTGTATGTTGAACTCAATTCTTTAAATAATTATACAGCATTTAGAGATACAATTATTGTTGAATTATATGATCCAGATAAAAATGCTGAATATCATCTAAAGGATACTCTTTACAATGTTTTAAAAGGAATAACATATAAAATTCCCTTTGGTAATTTAGTATTTGATGGAGAAACACTTAAAACAGACACTTTAGTTGCAAAGGCTTATGCATTAAGAGGTGGAGCGTTAAAATGTCCATTTTTTTCAGATACTTTACCTCTGGTAGCAAGAGATACAATATATTTGTTTTCTCCAACTGAAATTTCTGTTCTAAAAAATAATACTTTTAATGTTTATGCTTGTTATCGAAACAAAAATATTGATTTTTTTGGAATAGATAGTGTGAAAATAACAATCAATTATGATACGGTAAATGATGATGGGTCAATTGAAGATGCAATACTAATTAAATATACAGATAGCAATGGAAAAGCACAATTCAATTTAAGAACAAATACAACCTATCCGGTAATAATAAGAGCAGATAAATTAGGATATTTTACAGCAGTTGATACCTTAAAACCATTTATGTGGTCAACAACAAATGCTGCCCTGGGCCCTAGCAGTAGTACCCATCTGGTTAAACAAAATGGTTTGCTTCATCTGGCTTATTCTGATGGTGATAGTATTGTATATGGTAGAAGCAAAGATTTTGGAAACAATTGGGAACTTAAAAAAATTGGTAGTGGTAGAGATGTTAGTATAACGGCAATTTCAGGTGGAATAGCTGCTGTCTGGAAAGATGGAGAAATATGGCAATATGCATATTCAACATCTCCATGGACAGTTCCCTTAATACCGACTGTTATGGGATATCGAAGCCCTTCAATATTAGCAAATCCTGCTAATTTGTCACAATTATGGTTTGCAGGTATAACAACGGATCATCTGACAATTGATAACCAATGGACATTGCAATATACTTCATTTATGTATAATGATTTAACAATCCCTGAATTTATTCAACTGATAGGTGAAGAAGGTGAACTGGATAGAAACAATTATCTTGTGAAACCTTATGATTTTTCGTGTATAGGTGTTACAACAAAAAATAATAAGTTAGGACCTGAAATTGTCTTTCAAGATGCAAATGGAGAGATTATTAGTAAAAAATATAGTATTATCACTGGTTGGCAACAATCGGAAAAAGTTTCGATTTCATCAAATTATTCTTTTAATCCAAGTGTGAACCTGAAATCATTTAATGATACCAACAAAATAATTTGGCAGGAATATAATGATTTACATTTTAGAAATGAAATATATCTTGATAATATATTTAATAAAATTATTGACAATGCTGTTAATGATATGAAATATCCACGTATTTACAATTCAATTATTACATATGTTGGAGATAACAAATTGGTCAGATTAAATACTCAAGAATTTTCAAATGAAGTTGAAAATGTAACTTTAAATAAGGGATTGGATAGTTGTTTCTATCCTGTGTTAGTTGATTCAATGTCTCTTTCAATAGGACTCAATCCATCAACTGGTCAGGATGTGTATATAGAAAATACAAAAATAAGAACTTTATGGGTTGAAGGGCATAATAACAACTATAAAATAGAATGTGGTGGAACAAATTTTAGGATTTATACTGATTCGATCTATCCAATACTGGATAATCCAAGGAGTATTACTTTAACTGATACATTAACCAATATTTCTGAAAGTGTACTGAGAAATTTTTTACCTTCGCCACAGAGTAGACAACCTATTGAAAGATTGAGTGCTCAAATAGAAGGTCTGAATCCTGCGATGGATTATCTACTTGAAATAATCACAACAAATAATAACAAAAATCAACCTTATGCATTAAGTATAGAAGAAGAATTTGTGAAATTTATAGAAGGTAAAGAAAATAGAACATTCTTTGTTCTTGATAAATCAGATTATCAGGATGGATATATAAAATTAAACATCGATATAGTAAGAGGTAATCCAAATAGAACCATAAATATTCATCTTTATGAATATGATAAAATAACTAAAGATTTCAGTGCTACTAAAAATAGTTATTTGCAATTTGGAAAAATTAATGAAAGTGTTGGTGAATGTAAATATAAATGGGGAGGAGCGGGATTTTCAGACAAAAAGATAGAATTTAATTTTTTGCTTCCTGAAAGCGGGTTGATTGAGTTAAAAATTTTTAATATAATGGGAAGAAAAATTTACTCAAAAAAAATGAATGGTCAGAAAGGAGAAAATATCATAAGAGTTGATGGAACAACAACTGGTTTGTCAAGCGGGATTTACTTTTATATATTTGAAAGCGAATATGGAAAGGAGAGTGGTAAAATTGGTTTTATTAAATAGAATTAAGTTAAAAAAACTTTTGGAGGGAATAAAATTCCCTCCAGTAAAATGGATGATACTTTTAATATTAGTTATGGAAACAATAACATTATCTGCCGTAATAGAGATAAAACAGGAAATACCATTTGGTAATAATTTTGGAAACAGGTTTCCTCCTTTCTATATTGATACTTTAAAATTGTTATCTCTTCTATATTTAACAAGTTCTTCTCAAATGTATACAAGTGTCCTTTTACAGGAGAATAATTTTATTTTTTCATTGTTTGATTCTTTAAAGTCAGGATGGATTGTGGGGTATGGAGATCTTGATTTAGATGAAAATATTGATCTTCTTTGTAATAATTTTGCAGAAAGTTTATGTTTATTTGTTATAGAACAAAAAGAAAAAGATAGTATAACTAAAAAATGGTCTTGGACTACTGGTCCAGTATTTGGAGGAGGATTGTTTGCTTTTGGGGTTACCTCATTGTTAAAAGGAGATGGAAAAGACAGGATATTTGGAGCGCCGAATCCTAATACAACTTTCAGTGACCCTTATGGCTGGTTTTATATCGATAGCGATAGTGATGATAGTTATTACTTTGCTTATAAAGATACATTTAAAAGAAAAGTTTATGCGATGGATATCGGATATATGGATAATGATTCACTTTTAGATATTGTTACAATGACTCATTTAGGACAAAAAGTATATGAATCAAAGAATATGAATCAGGATTCATTTGTTTCGGTTTTTGACACAACTCTTGCTGGTACTTATTATGTTAAATTAATAGGAGATATTGACAAAGATGGCTATAATGATTATGTATTTGGTGGAAAAGCGTATGACCAATCTCCTGCTGAATGGTTACATGACTTGTTTGAATGTGATAGTGACAATCACTATTTTAAAAAATGGAGTCGCTGGCAAAGAAAAAATTATGGACCATCAGGTTCAGTAGGAAGTGGTTGTGGTGGAACTGCAGGCGATATGGATGGTGATGGATACGATGAACTGGTTCTTTGTGCTGGATCTATTTTAGAGGTATTCAAGGTAATGGGAGATGATAGTTTTGAATTGATATGGAGTATGGATAACGATACATTTTCCGGAAGCAGTGTGATAATGGCTGATATGAATGGAAATGGCAGAAAAGAGATAATATGGAGTGGAGAATCAGACCCTCTTCTCCCATATACATATGGAATAGATATGATGAAGACATATATAATTGAATGGAAAATGTTAAATTCTCCGGATACAATAATCTATGGTAATACTATGGTTCCAGATACTTTAACAAGTGATAGTTTTTTTATTTTCAATGAAGGGAGAGATACAATTTTAGTTGATTCAATAAAGTTTAAAAATTTGGAGTTTTTTGTCGATACTGAACTAACTTATCCATTAAAAATATATCCTAATGATAGTATGAGAATCAGAACGGGTTTTAATGCTGAAAGTATAGGATACTATCAGAGCGAATTGTATGTATATGGAGATAAAAACAGGTATGTAACAACATTAAAGGGAGGATTAGGGGTTGAATGCAGGATAGACAGCATTAAAGCATCAGATGGTCTTGTAGCACAAAGTGGAGTTGATTATGATGATTATGTAGTAATATATTTCAATGGACTAACCAATCAACCAAAAATAGATAGCAGTAATATAGATAAAATATTGAAATTAAACAATGAACATTCATGGTTAAATATAGATAGTGTTTACTGGCTTCCTCGACTGGGCCAGAAAGATATGTTGCGGATAGAATTTAAAGATACATCTTCGACAGTATTGGTTGGAGATACAGTCTATCCAGATAGTTTAACAATACAGGAAACTTTATTGGGGGTTCCATGCTTTAAACCAACAGTTGTAAGTGGTAGTTTTAGTTCGGCGGGAAATAATGAAAAAAAACTATTAATTAAAGTTGAAAATAATGATTTAGAAATCGAAATGTCTAAACAATACATAATATGGAACACCCTTACAGAAGGAATGTTGATGATATACGATATAACAGGAAGAGAAGTAATAAAAGAAGAATCTAAGAGAGGGGGTAAACATAAAACGAATATAAAAAATTTAAAAAAAGGAATTTATTTTATAAAATTGAAAACATCTTCTCATACAATCATAAAAAAGTTATCGAAATTTGAATAAATTAAAACTTGAAAACTTGGGGACGGTGCTTGACTTTTTGACATTTTTGTTTAAGGATAGTTTAAAGACATATTGAAAAAGTAGAATACTTACTCAACTGAATGGGAGGATAAATGAAAAAAATCTTCATAATTTCCTCATTAATTTTTTTGAATTTGTTTATTTTTGCATCAAAGAGTTCATATAGATGGGATGAAATAAAAAGATCAAAATTTACAAATTTATTTGATCAAAAAAATCCAGAATGGGCAACGGATAGTTTAAATGTAACAGGAATAGGCAGGGTGCCCTATTTTGTAAGTGCTTACGATGTTTTCAGAGTTGATAGTTTTGCTTATGTTTCTATG
>JAWABG010000081.1:0-6847 GCA_038884715.1 Candidatus Woesearchaeota archaeon
ATAGGTGATACTTATGCTGGTGCAAATGGATATAGTTCAGATCAATATGAAGAAATTAAAGAAAAATATAAGGAAAAAGGATATGCACCAACTAAAGTAGCACAGTTTTTTGATAGACCAAATAAGAAAGTTGAGGGAGTACAAAATAAAGGATTAATACAAATACCTGCTAAATTTTCAATTGAAATGTGTAATAGAGGTTGGTGTTTAAGAAATGTTATTATTTGGCATAAACCTGTAATAATGCCTTCATCAGCAAAAGATAGATTTACAAATGATTATGAGTTTTTATATTTTTTTGTTAAAAATCCACAAAATTATTATTTTGAAACTCAATATGAGCCTTTAAAAGAATCATCTATTAAAAGAGCAAAATATGGATTAATGCAATCAGAAGATGAAAGCGCAAAAAATAATGCTGTTAATGTCCAAACAATGAAAATGGGCGAAAGATTTGTAAATCCTAAAGGAAGAATTAAAAGAGCCGTCTGGACTATTAATCCAGATGTTAATAAGAAAAAAGAATTAAAACATTATGCAACTTATCCTATTGATTTAGTTAAAACACCAATTTTAGCGAGTTGTCCAGAAAATGGTTTGGTTTTAGATCCGTTTATGGGAAGTGGCACAACTGCTTTAGCAGCTAAAAAATATAAAAGAAATTATATTGGAATAGAAATTAATCCAAAATATATCGAAATTACAAATAATAGATTGAATGATAATTCAAACATGGAAGATGTTATAATGCCCAATGAAGTAAGTTTATTAGGAGAATTATTATGAAGTTCAGAAAGAAACCTGTAATAATTGAGGCAGTTCAGTGGAGTGGATCAAATCATGAAGAAATTTTACAGTTTATGAATGTAAAAAAAGAAGATGCTGGTAAGTTAAGAAATGGACCGATGATAATATACACTCTTGAAGGAACAATGACAGCAAGTCCGGGAGATTGGATTATTAAAGGTGTTAAAGGCGAATTTTATCCTTGTAAACCTGATGTTTTTCAAGATAATTATGAGAAAGTAGAAGAATAAATGAGAATTGAAACAAAGAATTAATTTTATAATAGATATTGACAAAACAGAAATAAAATGATATTTTCATATAAAACATCTTAAACTTGGAGGTTTGTAATGGACAAAATTAAGTACAATGTAGAATTTTTTGATATTCTGAAAGATCTTATATCGATTAGTAATTCCGTAATTATTAAAAAAGAAAACGACAAAGTTGTTGTTAGAAGAGCCGATAAAGAAGTTACAATCGCTTACAGTCTTAAGGCCCCGTTGGATTATTTTGATTTTCCTTCAACTAATGAAGATGTTACTTTCTATAACTATGGAGAATTCTATCAGTATTTTAAATCTTTTACTAATCCTGATATTTTTGTTGATAAAATGAAGATTACAATGAATGAAGGTAATTCTAAAATAGAATATGTGTTGCAAAATCCAGAATCATTTGAAAAGAAGATACCGAAAGAGCCTAATTTTACAGATGAGGATATTTCATTCCATCTTTCCCCTTCAGATCACGAAGAAATTATTAAAATGATAACATTGATTAAACCTAAAAAAGCCAGGCTTGTTGGAGATTCAAAAAAGATCAATGTGGTGATTTTTAATCAACTTCACGATAACCAATTTGAAAAAACATTTAATGTTACAAAATCAAATGGAAACGCTGAAGTTGATTTTCTTATTTTTTCTGATACTTTTATACATATTCCACCTAAGAGAGAATATTCATTTAATATTAAAAGTGCAGGATTTTTAAAAGTATCAATGCTTAATAATAAAATGAGTCTTGATATATATACTGGTAAAGTTAAGACTAACTAAGGAGAGCTATAATGAGTGAAGAAAATAAAGAAGTATCGACTTCTGCAGAAAAGAAAGATGAAGTTCTTGAAGAAATTCGCGAAGGTACTTATAAAGTTGGTAGTGTTGGTGAAGAGGAAGAAGAATCTACCGAAGATATAGACGAAGGTAGATTACTAACTGGTCAAAAATATGAAACGCCAAAAGATGTTGATAAATTTATTGATACTGCTAAGGGAGAAATAGTAGATAAATCTCAACTATCCGAATTCGATGTTATTAAAGCAGTAGCAAAACAAACAGGAACAGAAATTCGTAATCCAAGATCCGGTTGTAAAAAATGTTACGGAAGAGGGTTTATAGGCAGAGATTATACAACTAAAGCCCCAATTCCATGTTCTTGCATTTATCCGCCTAAAACTCCAGCACAAAAACTAGAAGAAATCAGACAAGACGTAAAAAATTCGCCAGTTAAATTTAATAGAAAAATGTTTAAACAACTTAAAAAGCTTATCAAAGCTGAAAGAAAATTGATTAAAAAACAAAAACTTTTAGAAGAACAAAGACTTAAAAAGATAGATGAGGAGTATAAAAGTTAATTATGATTGAATTAGAAGAAAATAAGGAAAAAAGATTTAATTATACTCTATGGGTCGAAAAATATAGACCCAATAAAATTAAACATATTATTATGCCTATTTCTTTCAAAAAATTCTTTGCTGAATTATTGAAAGAGAAAGAAATTCCAAATCTATTACTGTACAGCAGTTCACCTGGAACAGGTAAAACAACACTGGCGAAAGCTATTGTAAATGAATTGGATGTAGATTATATTTATATCAATACTTCTTTGGAAAATGGTATAGATCTTCTCCGTTCAAGAATAGAAAAATTTGCAACATCTATGTCATTTAATGGTGGAAAAAAAGTAGTTATACTCGACGAATTTGATGGCGCAAGTATAAATCTCCAGCAAGCACTCAGAGCAACAATCGAAGAATTCCATCAATCATGTAGATTTATCTTTACCTGTAACTATATTACAAAAATCATCGAACCTTTAAAATCAAGATGCCAAATCTTTGATTTTAATATGATGAATAAAGATATACAAGATGAAATAAAACCTGAAATGATCAAAAGATTATGTGATATACTTAAACACGAAAAATACAAGAATAACCCTATTAATTATGATATTGAAGTTATTAAAAGAATAGTTGATACGTTCTATCCTGATATGAGAAAAATGATTAATTTATTACAACAATATACTAAAAAGAATGGTACTATTGATAGTGAAATTTTTGATTATGAGAAAATAGATACTGAACTATATCAGCTTATTTTAGATAAAAAATTAACAAGTGCTAGAAAATTGATTATTGAAAGGAATTATAATTATAGTGAACTTTATAGAGCGCTTTTTGATAATCTGGTTCCTATGATAAATAAATCGAAACAAGCTCAAGTTATATTAGTTATAGCAGAATATATGTATAGAGATAGTTTTGTAATTGATAATGAAATTAATTTTACAGCATGTATATTGGAAATAATTGGTTTATTATAAAACTATAAGAGGAGATAAGGAGACAAAATGATTATTAATTGGTTAATTCCGAGGAAAAATGATGATAATTGGAGAATGTTTTTAGAACCTTCATTTAGAAGGCATGGATTTACTAAAGTTCTTCAAATAATGGATCAGCCCGGATTGACTGAAAATATTTTCAAGAAATATAATGCAGGAATAGAAGCGTTGTTTTCTCCGCAATGTGGAGTGTTAAACGATGATGATATTTGCATTTTTTGTCATGAGGATATAGGAATCGCAGATCCATTCTTTAGACAGAAAATTGAAATGATATTTACAGAAAAAAGAGATATTGGAATCCTTGGAGTATGTGGGACAACCGAATTTACAGAGCATGGCGGATGGTGGATGAACACACCCAATAAACTTAGAGGTCATATTATTCAGGGAAAAGACAACGCTCCAATTGGCGAAGGTTACCATCTTGTTAAAGGACCAATTGGATTTTTTGATGATTTAGTTTGTGTTGATGGCTGTTTTATGGCAACGACTGGAAGATTCATTAAAGAAGGAATTAGATTCGATATGCAGACATTTAATGAAGGTAATGATTTTTATGATATTGATTTTTGTTTTCAGTTTCTGGAACGAGGATATAAAATAGCAGTTGCTGACATACTTTTATTTCATAAATCAAGTGGAATGGGATCGATGACAGAGTCTTGGAAAGTTAATAAAGATAAATTAATTAAAAAATGGACAGATAAAGGTTATAAATTTCCAATTGTAAGAAACGATTTTAAAATAAAAGAAAATCAAAATAACATAGTTGAAATTGAAATATAAAAATTCAATAGGATGTATAACATGAATTTATATGTATTGAGAAATCTTTACACAGATCATAGTACCCGTGGAATATTAATTATAGATAATCAACGATTTTGTTATACATTGGAAGATGTTGTAAGACCAAGATTAAGTCCTAAAGTTCCTGGTAAAACAGCTATTCCAGCCGATCGATATGAAATCGTTATTAATTTTTCAAATAGATTCAAAAGACAAATGCCTTTGTTACTTAATGTTCCAAACTTTTCCGGTATAAGAATTCACGGTGGAAACACAGCCGAAAATACTGAAGGATGTATATTAGTAGCATATAATATTCTAGCAGATGATAAAATTCAAGGAACAGCCGAAGCTGATATAACTAAACTATTACAATCTAAACCAGGCGAAAAACACTGGATCGAAATAATAGATACATATCCCTGGGTCGGAACGGAGACTTAAACATGAAATTTTCCGATTTACCAAAAACAATTAAAATTTTTGATACTAATTATAAAATCGAATATGTAGATAATCCAGCAGAAGTTGATATACATAAAAGAGAATCACTCTGGGGACAAATTGATTTTTGGACAAGAACAATAAGGATATATAAAAATAATAGATCTCCTGAAGATATTTGGCAAGTTATATGGCATGAGGTTTTACATGGTATTTGTTATAAAATGGGCATAGATGATCTTTTAGTTGACGAGAAAAAGATTAATTCACTTGCGATTGGAATCAATACTATTATAGTTGATAATTTTATTAAAAGGCGTTAAAAATGAGTACAGACTTTTGCATTTTGCAATGAAATGATCGGATTAAGCGGCTCAAAAAGAAGCAAAAAGAAAAGAATTAACAAACTATATAAAATAAGAGAAATAATAGCAGCGATTCATATGCTATAACATTTCAAACAATTTGGTTATATAGACAAGCCTTATTAAAACATATTGACTCTTTAAGGAAAAAATAATGGAACTGTTTGATCATCTTAATAATTTAACTCAATTTAAAAAAGAAGCTGATTTTTCTAACGATGAAGTTAAAAAAAGTTATGATAAGTATATGATCAATCGTTGGATTTCAATGGTTGATTTTTTTATACCTATTGTTAATGAAATTAATAAGTACGATATATCAGAAAAAGATCATTATAATTTTTATTTAAGTGCTTTGCCTAAACGTAAATATTTCTTTAATTATATCAAAAAGAAGAAAGATATTAATAACGATGAAAAGAGATATTTAGCTCATTATTTTAATGTAGGTAAAAAAGAAGCAGAAATTTATATAAATATATTAGAAGAGGATGAAATACAAGAAATTTTAAATATTTATAGATACAATAAAAATAAAATGATAGATGTTTGATTAACACAAGGAGATAATATGAAATACAAAGCTCCTGAAATAGATAACAAACCATATTATGTTCCAATAGTAGTTAAAGATAAATCCTATTTAATAGGTTATATTCATGCAATGAAATTGTTTACTTCTATTTTTGAGGAATGCATGAGAAGAAACGGAATAGAAATTAATTTTACTAATTTCGAATTTTATTTAGATTCTACTAGATTTAATGATATATTAATGAACGGAAAAAGAATTTCAGAGCTTTCAATAGAAGAAATGCAACAGTTTATAAAAAACAAGTTTGAAGAAAATATAGCTAAAATAAACGAAAAACACCCAGATAATAATATACAGACATCTAAAGAATATCTTTTACAGATAGAATGCCCATGTGGTTTAGGGTTTTACAATTTTAGCCGAATAGAACAAATACCAGAAACATCAATTAAATGTAGTAACTGTGGTAGAGTTATTTTGGATTATACCGGACATTACGATACCGAATTTGATGAATATGATGGAAAGGATTTTAAAAATGAAAATTAACAGAAAATATCAATGCAAAAAATGTTTAGTTATTGTTGAAGAAAACGGCACATGTGCATGTGGAAATATGACCGTTAAAGAAGGGTCTGTTTTCCTTAAAGAAGGAACTCTCGGATTTGATGCTGTTGATCTCTCACCTCAATTATTGAACGAAGATGAAATAGTTTTATAATAATTGATTATTTCATATTTGATTTGAAGGAAAGTTTATGAAAACATTGATATTAATCAGCGGAAAAGCCCAATCAGGTAAAAATGTACTAGCAAATTTTCTTACAGACGCCTTTAAAAATAAAGGAATATCTGTAAAACAAGAATCGTTTGCTAATGGTGTTAAAGAAGGATGTAAACAAGATTTTCAAACTTTAGTAGAATATCTTAATAATTTTGCCGAAAGACTTAAAGTCCAAATCGGCGCTCTCATGGACTTTAATAACAAGTATAATGTTAATAATGCCTATATAATCAGTATTAATAGTTTAATTGATAAACTCAAAATAGATCCGAATATAAACTGGTTCGAAAATAAAACGGATATAACCAGAATCATTTTACAACTATATGGAACTGAAATTTTCAGAAAAAGAGTAAATACTGATTGGTGGGCAGAGCAGCTTAAAAAGACTTGGATAGCAAGTAATAATTTGTTTACTATTGTTACCGATTGTAGATTTCCAAATGAAATAGAAGTTTTTAATAATCTTGATACAAATAAATATAAAATTGTTACTATACGAGTTCAAAG
>JAWABG010000082.1:0-6776 GCA_038884715.1 Candidatus Woesearchaeota archaeon
TAATTACGATAATATTCTGTTGTGAGATATAAATTTTGTTAATACAAATTTTAAAAAACATTAACAAAGATTTTTATTTTATTTGTAACTTTTTTATTTTTTTGTTGTTTTACTTTTTTTTAGTTGTAAATAAAATATTGTTTATAAGATTTCCTTAATTTGAAAGTTTAAAGTACCATATAAATATTTTTTTGGAGGTATTCAATGAAAAAAAAAATATTCTTTATCTATATATTTTTTTTAATGCTTTACAATACTAATTCTCAAACAATTACAACAAACCCTATTGACGATAATCATTATTGTTCAGGGCAGGAGATAAAAATTACATATTCGACTACAGGCAACTTTAATCAAGGCAATGCATTTTTTGTTCAAATGTCAACAGATACTTTTAAAACATTCGTTAACTGTCCTTTATTACCGGGAACTGTAAAAGTTGGCGAGATGGTAATTAAGCTAGAAAATAAGCAAAATGATAGTCTGCCTTTCCGTTTTCGTGTTTGTAGTAGTGACCCTTATATTACAGGTTCCGATAATGGTAGAAATATTACTATATTTACGATTCCAACTGGAAAGATTGAGATTAATAGTAATAAACATTATTATTTTTCAGGTTTCCCAGCAATTGGTATAAATGATACAATTATTTACAATATCGGTAATAAAGAATATCATAATTCAGCAGTGTGGGAATTTGGAAATGATGCCGATCCTCCGTTTTTTGTCGGTTATGCCCCACCACCTGTTAAATACAGCTCTCCTGGTATAAAAGATGTATATTTCACAATTTTAAAATATAAGAATTGCGACTTTTGGAGCATTTCAAATACCAAGACTTATGTTTTAGGATGTGAAGTAGCTATCTCTCCTAAAGCTTTAATTGATTCAACCTACATGCCTAAACTGAATTTATATACCCCAAGAGACAGTGTATATGGAGAACTATGGATTTTGCCGAATGGGTATTACAAATATTCTTCAGTAGACAGATTTGTTTTTATTATAGAAACAGGTGGCTTTTTGGAACTAAGTAATGCAAGTTATTGTATTTTTTATATTAAACCAGGTGCTAGTTTAAAAATAACATCGTCACAGCGATGTACATTTATAAAAGCACCTGGTGCAGGTTTTAATTTTACTTTGGATTCTCTAAACAATAAAATTATTATTTGCCCAAATCTTAAGTATAATTATAGAACTGCACCACAAAGTGGTGTTGAATTTTTAATTAGAATGGGTTATTTAGATATTCAGGAAGCTAAGATTAGTAATGATTTTCAAATAACACCTAATCCTGTTAATGATATTTTAAACATCACTGGAAGAAATCCATCGGAAGAAATTATTATTATGTCTATACAAGGAATTGAAATTATGAAAAAAATCTACACTGATAAAATTGATGTTAGCATGTTATCTAAGGGTTTATATTTTATTAAGTGCGGCTCGAAAAATGCAAAATTCATAAAACTATAGAAGATCGTCATAATATAAACATCACTCATTTATTATATGTTTACAAGTTATAAGGTGTTGACAATAACTCTACACCTTCCTTTCCATTCCATGAAACAGAATATCAATTAAACCCCTCAAGAAGCGAATTCCAATTTGTTCAAATTTTTCATTTATTTCTATTTTCTTTTTTTGAAAAAACTAAATTCGATGAGGATTAGTATCTATATTGAAAATTCTATAAGATCATATCAAACTATAATGATACATTTCTAACAAATAACTGTAAAAACCTAACTTCAAAATCCAAAATATTTTTATAAATCAATGTGTTACAAATATTACTGCGGAAATAGTTATTTGCTGCTACATAGTTGTAGGTAGAGACATACCATAATCATGGTAAATTTAAGCAAATTGATAAAGTTCAATAAATTATCACCGAAATTACCGCTTGTGTGCATTGATTTTCGTTTATTTTGGCAAAGATTATAGATTATGAGCCGGAAAATCCAATATCACAATGTTCTTTGAATAAATTAATTATTGCTCTAAGGAGTGAAAAATTAAGGCATGGAAGCTTCAATAATTAAGAATAAAAAATTAAAGATAAAAATTAAAAAAGATTATCAAAATTCTTAAAGAAATTTAAGAATATTTATTTTTCACTAATATTATATGGAGTTTACCATGTTAACCTCATTACTCAAAAAATCGTTATTAATGGCAATAGCAGTTCTATTAGCCACTTTTACAGCCAGCGCCTTGGATGATTACACAGCATCATACGATTGCGAAAGAGATAATCTATCCAATACATTATTAAAAGACACAGACGGTGACGGTGTCTATGACAGCTACGGAGTAGCTTACTGCGGAGATGAAGAAAATCCGACAATTTTACCATTAAGAGCGATAGGCAACATCCGCACATGGCCTCCCTCAGGCGGTCCGACAAGGTCAATAGCATTATCAGGTTCCGGTCAATCTTTATCAGTATTAGAAACTTATTACAGTTCTACCGGTGCAGTAATAGCATGGTTTGAGAAAAATGCCGGTAATGATACAGTGTATTTCCATTCAGGCGGTTATGATGATTTAATTAACTTCGATTACGATGAATCAGCCAGTTATATTCAAACATACCCGAATCCGGCTTCCTATATCCTAAATATACGATACACAGTCCGAACTGCAGGAACTATTAAAATTCATTTATATGATACTCAAGGACATCTTCAGGCATACATACTTGATGGACAATCCGGCACGGGAGAATATAATATGGTATTTCCTGTAGCAAACATAACAAACGGTTATTATAGATTAAATTATTACACGGGTGGTAATTGGTATTCCATAACAATAGCCATAAACAGGTAAAGTTAAAACAATAGAATATTAGTGAAGTTCACACGCCCCCCGTTAAATCGGGGGGAAATGAATTTCGGAAACAAAAAAAACAGGATTAAATAACTAATATTTATTACCAAATAAAACTAAATGGACTATAAAATGGAAAGATATAAAAATATGATAATCAGCTTGATATGTATTTTTATCCTGATGTCCCCAACAATCAAGTTATCGGCACAGTTGAATGTTGACAGCTTGGAAACAGCTCTCAAAACAGCCGGCAACGAAGGGAAAACATCAATACTCAATACATTATCTGCATATTATCTTTCTGAGTCCCCCGGTAAAGCAATCGAATATGGTTCAAAAGCAATAATAATCGCAGAAGAACAAAAAAACAATAATGGTAAAATCACAGCTTTAATAAATGTAGGAGAAGCATATTTAAATTTAGGTGACCAC
This sequence comes from Candidatus Woesearchaeota archaeon, assembly GCA_038884715.1. Taxonomy (GTDB): domain Archaea; phylum Nanobdellota; class Nanobdellia; order Woesearchaeales; family UBA9642; genus JAWABG01. The sequence goes on from JAWABG010000082.1 coordinate 3,277, forward strand.
AGCCAGTCATTTAATTATTACAAACAAGCATTAAATATAGCCAAATCCATATCATCACTCAAGGACATAGCGCGAGTATCATTAAAAATAGCAAATTATTACAATATGAAAAGTGTATATGACGAGTCATTGAAATACAGTCTCGAAGCACTAAAAATATATAAAATATCCGACGACAGTGCGGGTTTAAGTGCGACATACCATCATATTGGAATAGTATATTATTACTTGGGCAACCTTGAAAAAGCTTTGGAATTTACCCAAAATGCTTTAGCGATAAGGGAAACAACGAAAGATAAGTCAGGAATCAGTAAATCAACGAATAACATAGCGATGATTTACATGAATATGAATAATAACGAAAAAGCTTTGGAATATTACAATAAAGCATTGACATTGATGGAACAGTTGAAATCCATAAGTGACCAAGCAATAACACTAAGCAATATAGCAATAACCTACAATCAGCTGAATCAAAATGAAAAGGCAGTTGCATATTATCACAAATCCTTAGCCATGTTTGACAATTTTACCGATAACAGGAACAAAGCAAGGATTCTCGCATGCTTGGGTGCCACTTATACAGACATGAAGAAATATGACAAAGCACAAAGTTATTTGGAACAAGGATTAAGTATAGCAAAGAAATCCGATTATCTGGATATGATAGCATTGAACTACAGATATTTAGCCGATTTGTATCTGATGATGGGCGATTATAAGAAAACACTTGATTATAAAAACCTGTTGACTGATATTAAGGACTCCGTCTTCAATGAAGCCAGCCAGAAAAGTATTGCAGAATTGCAAACAAAGATTGAAAATGATAACACACAAAGGGAAGCATCATTAATAAAAGAGAAAAGTAATTTAATATCATTGCTATTCATTTTACTTATTCTTAGCATATTAATAATTGCAGTAGTCTTAATCAGACGTTACAGGACTAAAATTCAAGAGAAGATTATGCTTAGAAATCAAAATATCATAATGAATGAAGTAAATCTAACTATTGAAAACCTACTGTTTTGGTCGAATTATCAAAAAGGGACTTATCAGCTTACACCTTCCGAAATTAATTTGTCAGATGAAATTGAAAAAAATATTGAGCAAATTTCGCAAGATGCCAATACAAAAAAGTTAAATATAATTTCCTCTGTAGATGAAGATATTAAGGTTAAAATTGATAAGAATGCTTTAAGTTTCGTTTTACGGCATTTTTTAATGAATGCAGTAAAACATTCTTCAGATGCAGATATTGTAAAAATAAGTTCATCAGTCAATGGTAATATGACGGAGTTTGAATTTACCTATTCATCACCTGGTATAGATATTGAAGAAATATCTAATTTATTCTCTAAAGACATTCATCAAATCGTAGATAACAAAGAGAAATATTCCGGAGAAAAAATCGGAATGGTTCTGTGCAAAGAATATATAGAAAAGTCCGGTGGAAAAATTGGGATAAGAACAATAGATAATAGAAGGATAAGTATAAATTTTACTTTACGGATGCCGGAGAAGCTCGGTAAAATTAATGAAAGCCCCATTATCAAAGAAATAAAGATAATAAATCAAAATATCTTGGAGCAAGTAAAGTAGAATAAATACTCGTACTGTAAAACCTCACACTTGAACTCTTTCGAAACAAAGAACCATTAGTGTGAGGTTTTTTTATTTTCATTTGGAATGATGTTTTTTGGAATTGATATTTTTAGTTCATTGAGAAGAGGATGAGGAGAAATATGGAAGATAAAAATGATTTAGCCATTCCAAAATAATAAAATTGGTTCACCTTACTTAAGCATGATAAATAATGAATTATTTTAAAATTATTTTAAAAAAATGCTTAAAAAAGTGAAACAAAAATATTATTAACGTGTTATTATAAATGTTCAAAGAGCATAATATTAATTTATGATGCGGATATTGATAACGGATACGGAAAAAGATAAGAATTGATTATTTGAAGCCAAGCTAACATGAAACAAGCCCTAAGGTAAGTTAATAATCACTTTTTATCTTTTCATCAGAGACGCAACGACGAGCCATATTAAAAGTCGTAAGCTGTTTAAATTTTTATCACAAAAAAAGAGATGCCAAAAAGAAAAAAATAATTAAAACAGCAAAAGAATAAAAAATGCCGAACCGGTAAATTGCCAACCACCGGAACGGCAAAAGAAGCGTGCAATAGCTTATTGCGGTATTTTTTACCGGAATTGCCCGCTTACAACGGGCAATATAATAATTTTTTTCAAAAAATTTAATATTGTTCAAAATTTTTTTAAGGTTATAACTTATGAAAACAAGATACAAGGTTTTTGGATTGTTAACAATTATGTTAACGATGGTGTTATTCAGTAACTTACAATCGCAACCAACATGCTCTGGGGATAATTGTCCTGATAGTATTCCGCCATACAATGTAAGCTGGACAGTCGCAGGGCCTGCTACAATAAACTACAACGGTTGTGAATATTATGTTTGTTATTGCTGGAGGGCGGTGAACGATACGATACAGGTTTTTGTTGACCCGACGCTAAATATGGTAAATCCGGATGATCCGGATTGTCCGGATGAACCAATTCCACCAGCAACACGTGCAATAATGCTTAAATACTTCGGGAATTATATCATTCAATATAATCCGAATAGCATTGGCGGCTTCCTTTGCCCACCGTGTTTGGTAGGTACGAAAATTTATGTTACATTTCATAATGACAAATGTTATGATGAAGGCTATCCATGCGAGACAGGTTATGTAATTTGCAGAAACATTTACAGCGTTTGCTGTAATGGGCCTGTTAGAGTAGTTACATATATTTCTACTGATCCATTTATCAATCAATGCAATGGAGATTGTACCCCAAATTGTCCTTGATGTAATTTAAAGATTCCATCCGGTTAATACCGGATGGAATTTAAAAAATTGTGATATATTATTTATAAATGATAATAAAATGAAATTAAAAATAATGATAATATTTATTTTTTCTATTAATTATGTTTATTGTCAGAATCAAAATTTTATGATTGATAGCATAAAAATAAAGACTGAAATAAAGACAAATCCTTATTTTTATGTAACTACTGATCCTAATCCTTTTAAGAATATAGTGAAGTTCAAATTATTTGGATTGTTCACTGTTGTCGAGAAAAAGATTGAGTTTAAGATATTTAATATTTATGGTATAGAAGTTGCAGATTTATCTCCAGAAGCCACACAAAATAATAACGGAGAAACCTCCGAATTCGTCTCTTCTTTAGGACATTTAACTTCAGGTGTTTATTCGGCAAGATTATTTTTTGATGGCTTTACCCTTGTCAAAAAATTTGTTAAGTGTTAATAATTGATAAAAATATAAATATCTTATTTTTTTTTATTTTTTTTTTTTTTATTATTTGACTTAAAAAATAGTTTATAATCAAAATATCATAATAGGAATCTGCCATAAAATGAAATATTTATTTTTATTAGCTACTTTCTTTTTCCTTATATT
>JAWABG010000083.1:0-6723 GCA_038884715.1 Candidatus Woesearchaeota archaeon
ACCACCACCATAAATTCCTGGATATCCTAAATTACCACCAGTTGAAACATATATTGGATCATGTGTTCCAACACCCCCATTTAATAAAGTGCCAGATGCTCCATATGAAGTATAACCACCATATCCCCACCCACCTGGGCCGCCTTGAGCACCAGCGCCACCACCACCACCAATACTATTACTACCAACACCATCCCCACCAGCGCCGCCACCACCACCACCTCCAATAATTCCATAATTATATACATTGGTTGGCAATGTCACTTGTAATGCCGGCCCGCCGTAATATGGATATTGAGAAGAATATGCTGGAGTTAAAACAGATCCACCTTGCCCACCCTTACCAACAATGTATCCATAGTTATTCAATATTAATGAAGATCCTGAAGCAAATGTTCCACTATCAATTCCTGGAATTAAAGTATCCGTTGCTCCAACAATTACACCTGGATTTACTGTTAATGTTATTTGAGCTGGACCTGTTATAGGTCCTCCATATAACGTTTCTGCAGCAGATTTTATATTATAGTTAAAAGTATTACTTGATATGATTAAGTTTAATATTACTAATCTATCATGAACTAATTCCCAAACTCCAGCAGTTTTATGCCAAGCTTTTTTAATCTGACGCCATGATCCACCAGATTTAACATATATCTCTTTTGAGGGCCTCCATGTTCCACTTGCTTTTACATATGTTTTTACTGCCATAATTTACTCATATTGATACCAAATATCCCCATCATTACCACCTGTTGGTGTTGATGTTGATACTGTTTTATTACCTTGAGAATTTCTATTCGTTGTTTGTATTTCTGCCTGAACTTGTGCCATTGTTACTCCACCTAAATTAGATAATGCTGTAGCTGCTGTTGTTGCACCTGTTCCACCTTTAGAAATATTTAATATGCCAGTTAATGTATTAATATTCGGTACATCACCAGGTATAGTTGACACAATTTCCCACGCATTATTTCTATAAATATATAAACCAACATTAGTTTTAAAAAATAAAAACCCCTCTTCTAAATCATTTTCTGGTAAATTATTTCCGAAATAAACTGAACGACTTCCTAAATATCGTTTATTTTGATTTGGTGTTGACATATATCATTTCCTATAAAAATAAATTTATTATAATCTATTTATAATATTTTTTAGTTCGTGATAAATATTATTAGAATTAACAAAACATATAATAAAATGAATTTTAAATCTTTTTTATCAAAAATTTTATCTGAAAGTGGCAAAGCTACTGAAAAATGGAGCACGTCTAGGGCTACAAAAAGTGATATAGAAACAGCATTAAAATTAGTTTCTAATGCGATTGATATAAATTTATCAACATTAAAAAATCAATTATTAGGTTCGACTGAACTTACTTTATTAGGATATAAAGATGATTCAGGAGATGTTGATATTGCGTTAGAATTAAAGTCTCCAGAGTATATGGATGAAATTCATTCTAAAATGATGAACTCATTTAACAATGAGGGAATTTTACAAAAAGGAATAAAAGTAGGATCATATGCTATTCCAGTATCAAATAAAAAGAAAATCCAGGTAGATTTAATGTTTGTTCCAGATGTTAAATGGGCTAAATTTAATTTTTTTAGTGGAGAAGGAAAATCATCAAAATATAAAGGTGCTGTTCGTAATGAATTATTAATGGCAGCTTTAAGATATAGTTTAAAACCAAATGAAGATTTAATAGTTTTAGATGATTCAGGAAACGTAATTGCTAGAGCAAGTAGAGCATGGATTCCATCTCAAGGAATAAAACGCGTGTTTAAAATAGCACCAATAAATAAAAAAGGAACTGCTAGATTAAAAGGAATGGTAGATATATCTCCAGAAGAATTAAAAAAAGAACTTATAAAAATTGATCCTAAATATAAAGATATTAAATTTAATGACACTGTAGATTTAATATCAGATCCAGATAAAGCAGTAGAACATATATTTGGAAAAGGTGTAACAGAAAAAGATGTTGTTTCTGCTGAAGATATTATAAAATTAATCAAAAAAACATTCTCTAAATCTGATCAAGAAAAAATATTTAAAGATGTATCTGCAGTATTTAAGGGAACTAAAGTTAAGTTACCACCAGAAATAACAATCTAAAACTATTTACTTTCTTTATATTTTATAATATAATAATTTATCATAGGATATAATGAATTCATTTTGGTTTTTAGATTTAGAAGAAACTATTATCAATTCTTTGGATGACCCAAGAATGTGGTGTAATGTTTCTAAATTAAAAAAATTACTTTCTGAAAATGATGTTAAACAAATTTCTATTTTCTTATTTGCTATATGGAGTCCAAAAATATAAAAAGAGTTTTTTATTAACCTTCAAGAACCTATAAAGCAAGCTTTTGGTGTAAATATTTTAGTTGTTCCAATACAAGAAGAAATTTTAAAAGATGTTGCTAAATTTATTAGATGTAAGTGGGAAGTTCAGGAATTGTCTAGCACATGTGATAACATCGATCTTTTTTCGATTTTTGTCAATTTAATTTTTCAAATGCAAAATGTGTTTTAATTGATGACACCGTTCCAAACATGGTGCTTGTAAATAAAGATAAAAACTTGACAACTGGATTAATCAATATGATAAATTTATAAGGAAATTTTAATGCAAAGAGTAAAAGATATAAGAAAAACATTTATTGACAAATTGAAAAATGAAGAATTTGTAATAGATAAAACAGGTGTTAAAACTGTAGAAATTTTAGCAGCGACTTTCATAGCAGATGAACCAACAATATTTGGAACAGTCAATCAAGATTACCTAAAAAGAGAAATTGACTGGTATGAATCTCAATCATTGTACATCAAAGATATTCCTGGTGGTCCACCACAAATCTGGCAGCAAGTAGCATCATCTGAAGGTAAAATAAATTCAAATTATGGATGGTGTATTTATTCTGAGGAAAATGGATTTCAATATCAGAATGTTTTGTTAGAATTATTATCTAAAGGTGACGCGACGAGACGAGCAGAAATGATTTATACTCGCCCATCAATGTGGAAAGATTATAATTATAAAGGTATGTCTGATTTCTGTTGTACTGATGCCGTCCAGTATTTCATTCGTAATAAAACTTTACATGCACATGTTAGAATGCGAAGTCAGGACTGTTGGGCAGGATATCGCAATGATTTTGGTTGGCAAGAATATGTATTAGAAAATCTAAGAATTGATTTGGCTGAAAGAAGAATGGTTCTTAATAAAGGTAACATATATTGGACAGTAGGATCATTACATTGTTATCAAAAAAATATGTATTTAATATATCACGCTGCTAAAACTGGAGAATTAAGTATCAATAAAGAAGAATTTAAACAAAGATATAAAAATGATGAATATGCTGTTAAGCATTTTTTTTAATATAAAATTCAATAAATTTAATAAATTTTTATTTTTATTAGTTATTGATGAATTTATAAATTAAATTTTTTATTAATAATCAATAATGTAAATCAATTTTAATACAAAACACACATAATCGTTTCATAAAATTCATATAAATATGAATAACATTTTGGATTTTAAATAAAATGAATTATGAGCAACTGATTAATGAAGCATATGCATCATTGGGGTTTTCTGCGAGAGATAATCAAATAGAAACAATAAACAATATTTTAACATCTATATTAGATGAAAATTACAAAGATATTATTTTATGTGCACCAACAGGAACGGGAAAAAGTATTATTGGGGCAGTTTCTGCTGAATGTATCAATAAAGTCAAAAAAGAAAATCTATCATCTCTTATTTTAGTTCATAATAATGCATTAGCTAAGCAGTATTATAAAACATTTACTGGTAATTATAACTTTGCTCAATTAAAAGGAGCAAATCAATATCCATGTCACGTTTTAAATTCTGTTTCCAAAAATTCAGAAGAATTTTATACAGCAGAAGAATGTATGTTTATGACATTACAAAATTCTGCTGATGAAGAATTAGCAAATCTTGTAAACAAATGCTATAAATGTGAATATATGGATATTAGAAATAAAAGAAATTCAGTTAAGCATCTAATAACAAACTATAGTTACTATTTTGTTGATAGAATGTTTGCTGACGTTCTTAATAAAAGATGTGTAACTGTTTGGGATGAAGCACATACTATTAATGATGCATTTACTGAACATAATGCAATTTATATCTCAGAAAAAAGACTGAAGAAAATTGTATCTGAAATTACAGAACATTTAAAATTAGGTAAAACAGACGTCTATAAAACAATAAAGAGAGTTTCAGATGATTTACGAGATGGTTATTTAAATGAAAAAACATATATGGCATATATGCTTCCACTTCTTACAGCATATAAAATAATTGCAGAACAATGTCAAAATGAAATGAGTTATAATATAAATAACTTTAATAACTATACTAAATTTTCCAGGTTGTATAAAAAATATTTTGGTCTTGGTTGTAAAATTGGAGACTTATTAAAATATGGATATGAACATGTTCCACAATTAGTTGATGATGAAGAAAAAGAATTTACTATTAAACCAATTTTTGTAGGCGATATGTTTGATAAAATATTAAGACATTCAGATTATAACATTTTTATGTCTGCTACAATATCAGATGAATTCTTAATAGAGACCTTAAACTTAGATAGAAGTAAAACTAAATTTATTCATGTACCACCAACCTTTCCACGCGAAAATAAAAAAGTAATTTTTTATAAACCGTTAGCTCTTAATTTCAATTCTATGAAAGATGAGAAAACATTAAGTTCTTTAGATAAAAATGTTTTAGATATAATAAATCATCATAAGAATGAAAAGGGAATTGCATTATGCCCAAGTTTTAATGTAGTAGAACGACTTTCTAAACTTCTTAGAAAAAATGGGTTTATTGTATTTGAACATATTAGAGGCGAAAAATTAGAAAAATATTTAGAATTATTTAAAGATTGTAGTAAACCATCAATTTTATTATCACCGTCAATATTTGAAGGGATTGATTTACCTGATGATTATTCTAGATTTCAAATATTTGTTAAGGCTCCATTTGCATCATTGGGAGATAAACGCATTAAATATATTTTAGATAAACACCCAAAAATCTATGAACTCGCTACGATTAAAAGATTGGTTCAGGGTTGCGGAAGAGGTGTAAGAAGTAAAACAGATTATTCAATTACTTATATGTTAGATAGTAACATTTCTAGATTGTGGCGTTCTAAAAATAATATTTGGCAAAATGAATTTTTAACAACACAAAAAAGTTTTTTAGATGAATAATAAATTTAAAAAATTTGTAGTTCATTGCAAAAAATCTGAATATGATGTTTACATAGGCAGACCAGGAAAATGGGGTAACCCATTTATGATAGATGAAGATCATAGTCGTGATGATGTTATTCAAATGTATAAAGAATGGTTAAATGGCGAACGAGAAATCTCATTAATTACAGCTAAGTCTATGAGTAATGGGTTTTACTTAAAACCACCAACAATAGAAGAAATACAAAAAGAGTTAAAAGGAAAAATTTTAGGTTGTTGGTGTTCACCACGTAAATGTCATGGTGATATATTAGCAGAAATAGCTAATAGTAATGATTTAATAAAATATTAAATTTAATAATAATTATTTTAATCATTGATATTAATTTTTTATAATAAAAACAAAGAGGTGTATATAATGAAAAAAGATATTACGCAATATATTATAGAAGGTGTGGATTGTTTAGGAAAATCTAGTTTAATACAACAAATTCAAGAAGAACGGGGATTTCATTTTGTTTATCATTATTCCAAACCCCAATTGCTTAATTATTATTCAGATCGTCCTAATCCATATTTTGAATATCAATATGATTCATTTGAAGAAATGTTTAATTTAATGCAGCAATGTTGTATTAAAATGATTTTCGATAGGGGTCATCTAGGTGAAAGTGTATATGCAAAAAGATATAGAGATTATAATGGTGATTATGTTTTTAATTTAGAATACGAATGGGCAGTTGATAAATTAGAACATGTAAAATTAATTCTTTTAACTACATCAAATTTTGATTTCATTATTGATGATGGATTAAGTTTTGATATCAGTAAACGAGAAGAAGAACAAGAAGATTTTAAATTAGCTTTTGAAAAATCACTATTTCAGAATAAAGTTATGATTGACGTCCATAATGGTAAAGGTGGATTTAAAGAACTTAAACAAATTTTATCAGAGTGTAGAATAATATGAAATATGCTTTAGATTTAATTTCTGGAAAACTTTCATCATCAAATAAATCACATAAGACTGGATGGGCATATTTAAGAAAATGTCAATTAGAAGATGCTCTTAATGTTGAAATTAATGTTCTTCATGGTGAATCATGGGATGATTATGATATTATTTTTTTATATCATGGTATGGAACAGGATGGAGAAACATTAAATTTGTTTGGTGGAGCAACAAAAGATGGAGCAATACCATATGAGCGTTTATTAAAATATAAAGATAAAAAATTCATATCATTAGATATACCAATGCCAGATTATGGTAAATTATGTAGTAATCGTCTTAAAAATTGCGATGAATATTGGTCTAAAGTAGATTGGAACCAAATTTCTGAAATTTGTAAAACTATTGAATATATAGATCATCCAGAAATTACAAAAAAGCTTGTAATTGGTGATTCACATAGTTTTTCAGTATATCAACCTGGATATATGACATTTAGAAAAGATGGT
>JAWABG010000084.1:0-6699 GCA_038884715.1 Candidatus Woesearchaeota archaeon
CACTGGGTAGAAATGTTTAACAATTTAGCACTGGGTAGAAATGTTTAACATTTTAACACCAATCAGAGATGTTTAATAATTTAACACCGAGTAGAAATGTTTAACATTTTAACACCAATCAGAGATGTTTAATAATTTAGCACTGGGTAGAAATGTTTAACATTTTAACACCGGGTAGAAATGTTTAACATTTTAACACCGGGTAGAAATGTTTAATATTTTAACACCAATCAGAGATGTTTAATAATTTAACACCGGGTAGAAATATTAAATCCTATATAGTATGATTCTCTAAAGTATTTAACAGTTAGTAATATTTAATCTCTATAGAGTGTTAAAAATTATAACATCTGAACCACAAGTTCAGATGTTATTAATTTTATGTAATTAGTAATGTTTAATTTTACTATTTAAATTGTTAATTCAGTGTTAATATACCTAGAATAGTTTTAAATATGGTGAAATAAAATATTTTAAGTTGTAACTTTCAAATATTCAAAAATAAAAAATATTTTGAGTAATATACTTCAGAAACATATTAATTTTCAGGTGTTTAAGCATTTTAAAATTATAAAATTTTATCTTTCAGTAGTAATTACTAAATTTTTACACTTATTTTATCTATTTTTTCTATTAAAGAATAAATAATAAATGTTATTTATAAATTATTAACTAACCTATTTTTTTTTAATTCTAAAAATGGACCCTTACAATTTATCACTGAGTGAATATGAAGAAAAGTGGTATTATGGAGACATTCCATCTTTGGAAGAGATTATGAAATATGAATTCCGCTCAGTAATTACTAATTTACCAAGCTTTTTACCATATGAAACAACACTAAAATCACCAGATCTTTATACTGTTCCAAAGTACGGACTTGATAAACCTATATTTTTTATTAGTGAACTGGCAGATTTGATGTTAAAATCTAAACAAAAGATATTATTTAAAGGAAAACCAAGATATATTATAGATGTTATTATGACTGAACTTAATCCTGAGGCATTGTCTATAATTTTAAGCAGTATGAAAATGTCTTCTCCATCTAATCGCATAGATGTTCTTTATAATTTTTTCTGGTATTTAAACTTCTCTAGTCAATTCTTAAATAAGAAATTATATAAGAATTCTGAGATGGTAAAAGACTTTGATAAGATGTTATATTATATTTCTTCTTTAAATAAAGAAGAACTTTTAGAAATACTAGGTGATAAGTATAAGGATTCTGACAATCCAAAAGATGAAGCTTCATTATTATTTTCTATATTTTCTCTCTGTTCAACTTATGTTGATCCTGAAGACATTCCAAGATATAAAAAAGTAAAGTATTATCCTCCTGATGTTGTTTGGTTTTTAGCTTATCATGTCTATGGTATTATTGATGAAGAAAAATCAAAAGCAAGTGTATATCCTCCATACGTGTTTGTTGCTTTAAATGATCCTTCTGATAATTTCTTATTATTAGAAGAAATTATTTTGTCTATAAATCCTTTAAATGTTGAACCTTTGGCTGAGAGATATAAGATAGGACTTCCAGATGTTCCTATTAAAGAGAGGATTAATCATTTGCGTATGGAGTTGGTAAAGAGATTACTACATCTTGAATATAGTGATCCAGTGATTATATTCTCTGAACCAATCACGGCACCAAAAGAGAAAAGAATAATTGTAAAGAACCAAGCCCCATATGTTAAAAAAGTTTCAGAAAGATTTGAACAAAGACTATCTGAAGCAGACTTTGAACCTTATACTCCAGTGACTGAAATTAAATACAACAATAAGATGATAGAATTAAAAGACTTTGAAAATCAAGACATAATTAATTATATATACTCTTATCAAAAGCTTAATATTGAAGGACAACCAAGATATATATTTGATCTTATCATGACAGAGGCTACTCCATGTTATATCAGGGGATTGTTAACTTCAAATCACTTTTATTATCTTTATGATACAATTGATGTGTATTATAATTTGTTTTGGTATTTAAATATGTCTAAGGAGAAATTACTTAAACCTTTTACTGAATCAGACTTTATATACATTTCTAGTGCTAGTGATGATGAAATTTTAAAACTTCTAGGACCAAAATATAAAGATAAACCTAAAGATAGAGCTTCTCTAATTTTTGCTGCTTTGACAGGTAAATCAACTCATATTGATCCTAATGATATACCTCGTTATAATATAGTGAAGTACTATCCTCCGAACTTTGTTTGGTTTCTAGCTTACTATGCTTATAAAATTATTGATGAAGAAAAATCAAAAGTGAGTGTATATCCTCCTCATGTAATTGTTGCTCTAAAAAATCCACCTGATCTGATAGAATCATTAATAGTGTCATTAAACCCTTTAAATCTTGATCTAGAAATAAAAGATAAAATCTCTATTCCTAGTTATATCACTGATATTAATAAAAGGATTAATTATTCTTGTATAGAATTAATTAAAAATAAAAAATCAGTAGAGGACAAACTACTAAAAGAAATGAAATAATCTAAAATACAACACAACATACTTATTTAATAAGTATGTTGTAATTTAATCCATCCAAAAACAGGTTATAAATGGAACTGTATTAAAACTCATTGTAGATAGATATGTCCAACGATCTTCATTAATAAGTGTTTTAATCATAGTTATTTTATATATTGAAACATTCTCTTCAAATTGGATTAAAATATTATTTAAGTTATTCCTTTCAAAGAAGCTAACTTTCCAACAATTCTTTTCTATTATATTTGCCTCAACAAATAATCCAATTTTACCATTAATAACTTTTTTTATTTCTTCATTATTTAATTTAATAGTTGATAATATGGGAATATAGAAACTTCTTAACTTTTTATCATTAGGTATTTTATCACTAATATCAAATGTTTTAATTTTAAAGTCTTTATTGTTTTCTAATCCAATGCTATATAGTTTAGAATAGATATAATCATTAATAATTACAACGGTATCATTAGTCTCAGTATTATTTTCATATAATATTTTAATATATTTACATCCTCCTAAACTATTTAAAAGTGCTTTAATATGAGAAACACTCCAAAATGAATGGATAATATAAACTGGGAGTGGAATTGTCTGATCTGGTAAACAAAATCTAATTGGTTGGTAGTATGAATTAAATAATAGAATCCTAACAAATGCAATAACTTGAATAGGAACATTAGAATCAAAATCTATAAAACACTCTCTTTGATTTGAATAGAGTGGAAATCTAATCTTCCAAGAATCAGACTTTAGAATATTCCATTTAGTAAGAATATTAAAAATGTTATTAATATGACTTTGTAGGTCACTAAAGCGGTAATCTTTCAATGATACAAATAAACTCCGGTGTTTGAAATTAAATGGTAAATCATTTTCTTCAATCTCAAAGTGCTTAATAGTGATTTTATCACTATTAAACTTTTTAATATCTTTAAATTTTGTAAATAAGAATTTTTTAAATTTTACTTGTACCCCTTTTGTATTTTCATAATTATTACTAAACATTATTTTATATTCAATACCTTTAAATGTTTGATCAAGTTCAAATGATAAGAGTTCAGTCTCAATAATATAAACAGGAAGATTAACTTTTGGTAAATTATTAATTTCTAAAAGCTTTAAACTTTCAGTAACTGCAGATATTTCTAAATTTTTAAGATTTAATATTTTAACATTTGCTATCTCATCAATTTCTTGATCTGATAACTCTAAAAATTCTTGATGTATTGAAGATTTAGTTACTCTTTTAGAAGCCTTAAAAAATTCTACAGTATAAACATTGCTTGAAAGTAATATACGAATCAAAGTTAGTTGTTTAAGAGAAACTTTAATAAAATTAATATAACATTCATTATGAAAAATGTTAGGTGTTATAAAATCAACAGTCCAAATAATACCTGGTAAAATATTTTTTATTTTTCTAAGCTTTCTATTCATCTCTTCTTCAATCTCATAATCATTTAAATAAAAATTAAATGATATTTTTAGTGATTTTACTTTTTTATCCTTAGGAAGGTCAGATTCTTTAATGATAAAAGGTTTAATTATGTAATTATAATTCTTTGAACTTTGAGTGTTTTGCTCAATTGTTAGTTTAGAAAGTTTAGATTCAATTAATTCATGGGCTTCAATTGGTCTGTTTCCAATCTCAAACCCACCACTAATAAAATATTTTTTACCAATTAAATCCTTGTTTTTTATTAAGTGTTTTTCATCTTCCTTGGATAAGATAAGGATATTATATTGAGTATCAGCGCCTTCACCATTTTTAATTTTAACCGTATGAAATTTAAAATTCTTAAAGTAATTCAAGAGGTCATATTTAATATACTCTTTAGTGACATTATTTATTTCAATACTATAAACAGGAATAGGGTCATCAGGTAGTTCTTCAATAAATTCATTACTAAATGGTTCAATTAATAAACTGCTTTGAACTGTAAATGGTTTGGTATATTGCAGAGTTTTTCTATTTAATTTTTTAATTTCTTTTGGTTTTTGTTTTGACCAAAAACAGCGTATAGTAGGAGAAATCCTTTCTCTAATTATTAAATCATGAAAAACAAAACGTATAGGCCAATATAATCCATTAATAAGGTTACGAATTAAAGCCACTGTTTCAATTGAAACGCTTTCATTAAAATCAATAAAACACTGACCTTTTATGATTCCAAACTCTCTTGACTCTAAAGGAATATCTATCTTCCATGAATTGCTTTTTAAAATTCTCCATAGAACAAATTTATTAAGCAATAGTTCAATAAAATTTTCTATCTCATAATCGGATATAATAATTTCTTTTGGTACTGTTATTAATAAACTTCTACTTGCTTTTGAAATTTCTTCACTGCTAATAATATAAGGAGCAATAAACTTTGAAATATAAGTATTATTAATAAGTTTATTATAAACTTCTAGAGATAAAATAACAATACTACCATTTGAATCAGCTTTAATAAAATTACAAATTCCAAACTGCTTTAAAAACTCTGAAATATTAGTACATGAAAGATTGGATTGTATACTATAAACAAAAGAACTTTTGTATTCTTTAGATGGTTTGAATTTAGATTCTAAATAAGAACAGTTAATCAACGGAGTTAAGTGCAAATTATTAATATTTTTTGATTCAAACTCTCCCAAGACCCATCTAGGCCATTTAAGGTTTGAAATAATAGTACGGATCAGAGCAACTGTTTTAACATTAACTAGTGAACTATCAAAATCAATAATACACCCTTTAACAGTTCCGTGTTGTCTAGAATTTAATAGACATCTAACAGACCAAGAATTTTTATTTATTATTCCAATATTAACAAAAGCATTAAGAGTATTATCAATAAGATCTTCTAATTCTATATCCCTTAATTGAACATTGTGGTGTATAGAAACAAAAAGGCTTGTATCTTCAATATCAGAAAGATCATAGTAAAATGGAGTAATTTTAAATTTTGAAACTTTAAAATCTAAAGCAGTGTTTGATATAACAATATATTTATTTCCAAAGGTTTGAATAAATTTAATTGAACTATAGTTTGATAAAGCTGAAACTGTTTTAGTAATATTAAAACTTGTACTAAGAATGTACGTATATACATCCATTTTTATATTTAAAACTTTTTAAATCCGTTTAATTATATTCATATGTTTATACAAAACATATGAATAATATTATTTTTCTATTGGTGAAAGTAGAAAACCTAAAGGTTTATCTTTAAGATTTGTTTTATAATAGAGATATAACTCTGTAGGTTTCATACCATTAAGAGTAGGATTCATACCATATAATATTAATAAATCTCTAATTTCATTTTCTGTTAAAACATCACCAAATTCATCAGCTGCTTCATAAACAGTAGGTCTATAAATGTTATATTTAAAACAATCTTCAATAAGACTAGCTTCAAACTGTCTAACAAACTCTTTAGCTTTATCATTACGAAACCTTTCTGATACAACTGACTCATAAGATAATCCGTTTTCTGAAAGGAAGTATTTTATACTTAAATATAAACATGAAATAAATCTTAATTCAATATTATATACTGTATATATCTCTGATTTATTACAACACTTTGTAAGGTATCTATCAAATAGATCCATAGATTGGAATAGTATTCTATCTGAATACCATCCAATCTTTTCTCTATTATTAAATATTTCTCTTATAATATTATACATTAATTTCCTCTCTATACAATCATATATTATTAAAGGTTTTTCTTCAAAAGCTATTGGAGTAAACCTATTTCTAGTTTCTGTTATTAGATCTTTATAATCATTAAAAAAGCTATGTTCTAAGCATTGAGTTGCTGTAAATCTTTTATCCCATTCAAAACATAACATACTATTTAACAGATCACAAAATAGATCTATATCACCCATATGATTTTTGAAGTTTTCATATCCTTTATTACTTAAGTTAATTTGTTCTTTGAAACTTTTTCTATTTTTTGTTCTGTATATTGGTTTAAGATGAACTTTTCTCCATTTGTTACAGCGCACAAGTTCTCTGAACTTTTCAGGTGAGAGTTGTTTAGGAAGAGAACCTAATATTACAGATAATATTTCATCATTATCATCATTTGCATTAAAGATAAAAGGTCTCTTAGTTACCATTTCATAAAATACACAACCGGCAGACCATATATCTATTTTATAATCATATAATGGATTTCCTAAAGTAATTTCAGG
>JAWABG010000085.1:0-6657 GCA_038884715.1 Candidatus Woesearchaeota archaeon
GATTCTATTTTATTCACTATATAATATAATATTATTATATAAATAATATTGTTATATAATATTATATTTTGTCATATTTAGTATTATATAACTTATAAATAAATAAGAATATAAATATATATAATAAATATATATAAATAAAATAATATATATAAAATATATATGAGATGAAACTTTAAACAAGAAATATTAAAAAATACTTATTGATTTTATATGGGGGGAGAATAATGAGTGAAGTATTGCTTGTGAGTTTAGTGTTAGGAATTAGTTTATTCGGGTTGCTGGTTGCATTTTTGCTTGCAAAATGGGTTCTTAAGAAAAGTAATGGGACACCTGCAATGCAAAAAATTAGTAATGCAATTAAAGAAGGTGCAGAGGCATTTTTAAGAAGACAATTTAAAACAATTGGAATTTTAGCGGCAATCTTTGCTATAATTTTATTTATTGGATATGGCATACTTAGAGAACATAAAAGTTTTGATCCACTAAATTCATCTCTTGGGTTAGCTTTTTGGATAACATTATCTTTTGTGTTTGGTGCATTATGTTCATTAATAGCTGGTTATATCGGGATGTGGATTAGTATACGAAGTAATATTCGCACTGCAGCAGGTGTCATGAAAAATACAAATGAAGCATTGCAGATTGCTTTAAGAGGAGGTGCTGTATCTGGACTTATGGTTGTTGCAATGAGTTTGCTTGGTGTTGCTGGTTTATTTTCTTTAATAGAATATACAACCACGGTTGATTCTACAAGAATACCTTTCCTTATAGTTGGTTATGGATTTGGAGCTTCATTTGTCGCTCTTTTTGCCCAACTCGGAGGAGGTATTTATACTAAAGCTGCCGATGTCGGAGCGGACCTAGTAGGCAAAGTAGAAGTGGGAATTCCTGAGGATGATCCAAGAAACCCAGCTGTTATTGCCGACTTGGTTGGAGATAACGTTGGAGATTGTGCAGGAAGAGGAGCTGATTTATTTGAGAGTACTGCTGCAGAAAATATTGGTGCAATGATTCTTGGAGCAGTAATGGCTTTAACAATACCTAATGTGAGTCCTTTATTTGTTTTGGGTGTAATGATGTTTCCTTTAGTTGCAAGGGCGTTTGGAATAATTGCCTCTATTATTGGGATCTTGGTAGTGAAAGTCAAAGAAAATGAGGATCCAATGAAGGCATTGAACCGGGGGTATTATGTTGCCACAATAGTTTCATTGATTGGATTTTTTATCGCTTCTCGATGGTTATTGTATACTGATTATGCTCCGAATGCTTGGTGGCATTTCTTTATTGCTGGAATTATTGGTGTTTTAACTGCATTGGCATTTGTTTTTATAACCCAATATTATACTGAATACAGATTTAGGCCAACAAAAAGCATTGCCCAGGCAAGCGAGACAGGACCAGCTACAAACATAATAACTGGAATTGGTGTGGGTCTTGAGAGTACTGCGCTTCCAATAATCACCATTTCTATTTCTTTGATTGCAGCATACTATTTGGGAATGTCTTCAGGTCTTGAGCATGGAGGTTTATTTGGAACTGCTGTTGCAACAATGGGAATGCTTGCTACTGCGGGATATATCTTAGCAATGGATACTTTTGGTCCTATTGTTGACAATGCAGGTGGAATTATTGAAATGAGTAATCAGCCTAAAAAAATAAAGGAAAGATCTGATAGATTAGATGCTATTGGGAACACGACAAAGGCATTAACAAAAGGATATGCAATAGGTAGCGCCGCCCTTGCTGCGTTCTTATTATTTAGTGCATATCTTGATGAGGTAAGAAATTATGGTTTGAATTTAAAGGCAGTTAATATTTCAAATCCTCCTGTTTTTATTGGAGCACTGCTCGGTGGAATGCTTGTATTTTTATTTTCAGCTCTTGCAATTAGAGCTGTTGGAAGAGCAGCATATTATGTAATAAATGATGTAAGAAAACAATTTAAAGAAAAGCCAGGAATATTGAAAGGGACGCAGAAACCAGATTACGGCAGGTGTGTTGATATAGTAACAAAAGGGGCATTAAAAGAAATGATATTTCCCGGGCTTCTTGCAGTTCTTATGCCTGTTGCTATTGGAGTAATTTTTAAGTTTATGGGTGTTGGAGCAGAGACAGTAGCAGCATTATTGATGGTTGGAACAATTGTTGGTATATTGATGGCTTGTTTTCTTAATAATGGTGGAGGAGCATGGGATAATGCGAAGAAATATATTGAGACTGGAAAGTTAGGTGGTAAAGGAAGTTTTGCTCATAAGGCTGCTGTTGTAGGTGATACTGTTGGAGATCCTTTCAAGGATACAGCAGGACCTTCATTGCATGTTTTGATAAAATTATTGGCAACTATAACTTTAGTATTAGCACCGTTATTCATATAATTCAATCATTTTATTGTCATCTAAACGGAGTTATATATAATGAATAATTTATAATAAATAACAAATTGATAAAATAGATAATATAAAATATAAAATAGATGATAAATAATATAGTAAGATGAACAATAAAATTATACAGATACTTGAAATAATATGATAAATATTTAATTAATAATTATATAAATTAAATAATTAATATATAATAAAAATATATTAATTGATATAAATTAATTAATATAATAACTATGTATACTTTTTTATATTTTATTTTATGTTTTGATAAAATCTTTTTAAAAATATTTATTTCAGCACTTCTCCTGTTTTCATATACCACATGTAAAGGTCGAGTTCTGATTCACTCATTTTTAATTGTTTTGCCAGTTCCCTGAATTTTTTTTCTATCTTAAGATATTTGCTTTTTGTTAATGATTTTGGTATTCCTCGAATAATTTTATTTTTATGCAATAATCTTAAAATGTGTCTGTCTAGGATTGCTAAATTAAAATATCCCACGTTTCTGAGAAAATGGCTTGCCTCTTTATATCCTAATCCTTTAATATTTTTAACTAACCATTCTCTGGCATTCAACTGATTTTCATAATCATTCTTTTTTATTATTGAAATTATTATCTCTTTAATATTTTTATTTTTACGTGCAAGAACGATATATTTCGCTTTATTATTGTGAAATCTGTGCTTGTTTTTTATTATGTATTCTCTTAATTTTTCAAATGTGTAGTTTCTAAATCCTTGGCGTCCTATTTCCTTTTGTATTTTGATAGCTGTTTTTGCTTTTGCGTTTGCTGTTAATAAACAGAAACACAATTCTGAAAACCATTCATCATTTATTTTTTTTCTTAAATCTGAGAATTCTTTTAATCTTTTGTTTACAATCTTTCTAATATTTGATCTTGATATTTTTTTTATTTCAGATATTATTTTTCCCATTTTCATCTCATGGTTGTTACATTTATTTGATTGCAATATTTTATTATTTTGCATTTACTACATTTTGGAGAAATTGGCGTACAAATATTTTGTCCATAGCCAACAAGTAATGAGTTTATTTTAATCCAATATTTTTTTGGTAATTTTTTTCTTAGAACTCTTTCTGTTTGTAATGAGTTTTTGGTTTTTACATAACCTATTCTATTCATTATTCTATGAACGTGTGTATCAACGCATATTGCGAGCTTTTTGAACCCTAAGGCAACAACAAGGTTTGCTGTTTTTCTACCCACACCTGGCAGTTCCAAAAGTTTATCTACGTTATCCGGAATTTTATTATTGAATTTTTGTTTTAGAATTTTTGGTAATTCTTTTAAATGTTTTGCTTTAACCTTATAAAAACCGACAGGATAAATAAGCGTTTCAATATCTTTTTGAGAAATTTTCTCTAAGTCAATTAATTTTTTTACTTTTGTAAAAAGTTGCATGCTTGCTTTTGCTGTCACAGAATCTTTGGTTCTTGCACTAAGCATAGTTGATACAAGAATTTTAAATGGATCATTTGTTTGTATTTGAATAAAATCAATAACAGGAGCTTTATATTTATGAGATTCTTTTTTAAGTATTGAATAAATTTTATCAATATTTATATTTTTCATTCCAGAATTCCCTTTAATACTCCATCTCTTAATAATACTTCAACTTTACTTGTTCCGTGTTTTGCAGTAAATGTTTGCTCAAACTCTGTGCTCTTACCACACAAAGGAACCAGCAAATTAGTATAATTTTTATGTTTTGGCAAAAAATTTGTTATATCATATATCTTTCCTTTGTATGAAATCCAACAGTCTGACTCCTTATTATGCCTACTTAATTCTGTTATTGAAATCTTATTCTCTTTTAATATATTTTTGTTTTTAATATTCTCATCATTATTAATCGTCTCATTGTCATTACTCTGTCTGTATTGATTTTGATTAATACCCTTGATTATCTGAGACTTATTATTTAATAAATTATTATTTGATGTACATGAGGAAATTGTAAGCATTATTATTGCACAGAAAGCAATATAAATTAAAATTGTTTTTTTTAATATCATATTTTACCTCTAAGTATTTGTTTTATCCTTCAAATATCCATCCTTCTTCCTCCATATAAAAGTTTGCAGGATCCTTAATATAATTATATGTATTACTTAAAAGTGTATAGTGTGCGCTTTCTTGCGCCATCAAAAACTTAAAAAATTTTCTTGTTTTTTCGTCATTAGCTTTATTGAATTCTTGCTTATAGAAATTGTAAGATGATTTTTCTAAATTTAAAGCAGTTTCATACACTTTTATATCTGTTTTGTTTAAGGTGATTTTTTTCTTAAATTTAGAAATAGTTGTATCAAAGAATTCTTTGGTTTCATGTGGATTATCTCCTAGTAAATTAATGTTTGGATGTTCTTTTTCAATAAATTCTTTTATTTCTTTTATATGAAGATATTCTTGATTAGCTAAATACATAAATGTTTCTTTTACTATTTCATTCTTAGTTTTTTTTGCTACTTCTAAGTATAATTTATTACCTTTCTCTTCAAACCCTAGTGCTGTTTGCAAAGCTTTTTTTATTTTCATTTTATTTCACATATTTTGTTATTAAATTATTGTTTTTGCAAAGTTTTCCCGGACACATCTCAATATTCTCTATTGTTGTGTCTAGTATCTTTTGTAATGCTTCTTTGCTGTTGAATGCGTTGTGCATGGTGAACACAACGTTTTCCATATTGAATATTTTATGATCTCTTACTATTTTCATCCATGTTTCTATGTTATTTTTTTCATGAAATAGTTGGTTTTCTTCCCTTATTAACTCTTCTCCCTCTATAGCGTCAAGCCCAGCCCCCCTTATAATCTTTTTTTCGAGAGCGTAAAATAGTGCATCAGTATCTATAAGACCTCCTCTTGCAGTGTTTATTATTATTGCACCTTTTTTTATAATCTTAATATTTTCTTTATTTATAAGGTGGTATGTTTGCTTTGTGTATGGTGTATGTAGTGTTATTATGTCAGAGTTCCTTAATAGTTCATCTAATGATACATATTTGTAATTGAGGATTTCCGACATGAACATATTTTTATTTATATCAAATACGAGTGTTTTCATACCGAATCCTTTAGCTATTCTTGCAACGTGCATTCCTATTTGTCCTCCTCCTATTATTCCTATTGTCTTATCCTTTAAGTCAAAACCTGTGAGGCCTTCTATTGAAAAATCTCCTCTTCTAGTTCTTACATATGACTTGTGAACATTTCTAGATATAGATAATATTAATGCAAATGTGTGTTCTGCAACAGTATTACTTCCATAACTAGGAACATTGCAAACCGATATTTTTCTTTTTTTGCACTCTTTAAGGTTTATGTGATCTGTTCCTGTTGATCTTGTTACAATCATACTTAACTTTTTGAGCTTTTTTATTACTTGTATGTCAATTTTTGAGTAAATAAATGTTGATATTATTTCTACATCTTTTATTTTTTCTACATTGTCATTATTTAATGGTTCTTCAAAAAAAATTGTTTTGTGTTTTTGTAATTTTTTTTTCAGATAATTCTTCTCCCATGGTTTTACTTCAAAGAATGCTATTTTTGACATAAGATCACCTTATTAATAAGATTATGATTTTAATTAAAAACACTTTTTTTCTGTTTTGACAAGCAATGCTTTATGTTTTGCTTCTTGCTTGGCTAGCTCAACTAATATATTTTTGATTGTTTTTGTTTTAATGTTGTTTGCCATCTTCTTGTACATCTTAAATGCTTGTTCTTCTTTCTTTATGGCTATCATAAATATTTTTCTCAATTCGTATATCTCATTTAATGGTGTCATTATTAATGATTTCGCTATTCTAATATGGTTTAGTCTTGTTTTTTTGAAAACAATGTTTTTTGGATCTTTTTTTATTTTAAGGAGTCTTTGTTTGTGTTTTTTTTCTTCTTCAAATAGTTTTTTGAAAAGAATTTTTGCGCTTTTTATTTTTGTTTCTTTATATGCAGAATTATAAAACGTGTATGCTTGCTCTTCTGATTTTATTGCTAAATTAACAACTGCTTTTATTGTTCTTTCCACTAAAACCACCTTATTTATTATTAGGGTTTTTTAATTTATTTAATTGTTTATTATTTAATTCTTTTTATTACTTTTATTGTAAAATTATGTTAAATCTATTTATTAGACTTCTATTATTATAGTTATATATTATTATTTATTATTATTTTTATTATATACGATTATTTTAAAAGTTAAAAAATTATTTGTTATTTTTGTTACAATACTGTTTACT
>JAWABG010000086.1:0-6570 GCA_038884715.1 Candidatus Woesearchaeota archaeon
ATTCATGTCATAGACCAAATTCATCAAGAAAAATTTGATGATGATTTAGTAATTGATGAAAATGGATATTATAAATTTATTATATCTAACATAAATCTTCTAAGCAACAATAAAGCCATTCAAATTCTCAAAGATCCTGAGGTAATGATTGTTGACCGACAAACAAACAGTGGTAGCTTTTATATTACTTTTGATATAAAAATTATTGAAAAAGCTGAGAATAGTCTTAATATTGACTTAGATTTAGCAATCAGTTCTTATTTGTCTTTTTTAGGGATAAAATCCAACGAAGTCTTAGAGTCGCAAAAAATCAATTTAAAATTAAACAACTTTAAAAATTAAAATTCAAATTAAAAAGGTTTATCTATGTTTTTTTACAGAATTGCCTTATTGTTATTTATCTCGAGTTTATCTTTTGCTCAGACATACAAAGAACTCATTAACAATGGATTAGTATTCGAAAAAAAATTTCTTTACGATCAAGCAATCAAAGAATATGATAAAGCAATTCAAAAAGATTCCACAAATTATTTAGCTTACTATAGAAAGGCGATAACTTATCAAAACATTGAAAAAACTCAAGATTTAGCAAACTATTATTCTAAAGAAATAAATGAAAATTTAAAAAAATCAATCATTCTTAACCCAGAAGAAATCACTCTTTATCTCGCTTTATTCGAATATAATAAATTAAGAAATGCATACTTATTAGGTCAAAAAATTGATTTAGATAACGATTACGATCAAATTTTTAAAAAAGCAATTCAATTAGCTCCCGAATCTCTTTTTATAATTGAAAACTATGTTATATATTTAAATTCAAAAGGTAAATACAAGGAAGCAATTGATGAATTAGAAAAATTAAAAATTAAATATGATTTAATAGAGCTTAATGATACAAATTATTTTATCTTATATGATATGTTTACTAATAGTTATCTTTCACTAAAAGACACAATACAAGCTTGTTATTATTTTGAATTAAAAAATAATTATTTACCATCTACTTACTCTATTGTAGGTCTAAGAGACTTATATTATTCTTCTGGAAATTATCTAAAAGCTTTAACAAAGAATGAAGAAATAATAAAAGCTTTCGAAAGAAAAGATAAATCCTTAGTCTTGAACCTTTATGAAGAAAAAGATTTTGCTAAAATTCAAAACCTGTTAATAATAATTTATTTATACTATCAAATGAAAGTTGAATTTGAAGCCGGCTTATACGAAAATGGAATGACAACTTATCATAAATTAAAAAAATATATAAACCTATCTCAAAAGATTATTGATAATTTACTTAATAATGAATATAAAAACTTATTATCTGAAAATCAAAAAAAAGAATTATTGGAAGCCATTGTCGCAATTAAACAAGATAATTTTAAATATTTAGTAATTTTGACTAACTTATATTTAAAAGAAAAAAACAACAGATTGGCTAAGGTAACTGCTTGGAAATTAAGTAATATAGAACCTAATAATGAGCAAGAATATTATTTAAAGTATCATTTATTATTAGATATCTTAGAAAATTATAAATTAATAGAGCAAGAGCTTACAAATAATTACAAAAACAATAGGTATCCAGTAATGAGTCTATTTTTAAGATTGTTAGTTCGTATGAGAAAGCTAAGCTATAGTAAAGAATTAATCTTAGATGAAGCAAAATTACTAAAAACTATAATGCCAGAAAATATTATGATTGATAAAGATTTTATAATTACAAAAGAAAAGATCGACGAAATAATAGATAAACATTATAAAGCTTTTGATTAAATATATTAAGAAATAAATTTAATATAATTGTTGAAAATATTAAACCTGAGCTTTAAAATATTTATTCTCATATCTTTCAGCAAGTTCAAGGATTTTATCTAATTTGGCAAGCTTCGATACCCATTTTTCCGGAATTTTCTTATATGAGTAAATCAATCCAGCTAACCCTCCCGCAATTGCAGATATAGTATCAGTATCTCCTCCTAAATTTACAGCTGTAAGAACAGTATCGGCATAATTATCGTTTTTCAAAACGCACCAAAGGGCTGATTCTAAAGTATGTATAACGTAACCTGTAGATTCTATTTCGTAAATTGGCAAACTTGATATGTCAGCTTCGAGAATGCGTCTAAAAACATTAATTTCCACTTTGTCAATTTTACTAATGCTTAAAAAGTTGTTTACTTCATCTTTCATTAAAGCATAAGCGAGCTTTTTATCATTCTTTACAATTATTAGCTCTGCAAATTTCAAATAAATTAAGCAAGCTATTGCAGACCTTATATGCTGATGAGTTAACGCAGACACTTCTCGTATAATCTCGAACTGGTCTTTTATTGGCTTACTCTTAATATACCCTAAAAGAGGTAGAATCCTCATCAAAGAGCCATTAGATGTATGGCTTTCAATATTTATATCTTTTAGAGATTTTAATTCATCATAATTTTTAGATTTTAAAATACTCCTAAGTTTGTTTATTGAATAACTTGTTGTTATTCCAATATCAAAAACTTCTCCGTATGGTGTCCATAATGCTTTATCTTTCCATTCTACAAACTTTTTGGCAATATCCACCAAATCATAGCCATTACAAAGACTGTCAGCTAAACAAAACGCTAGGGAGCTATCATCAGACCATGTTCCTACTGGTTGATTATAAGTCCCAAAACCCATCATATCCGTGACTGGCTCCCTTTTAAGCGCTTCCCTATTTTTAAACTCAAAAGGAACTCCTAATGCATCACCTACTGCAATACCTAAGAACATATCATAACTATATTTTCTTTGTTCTTCCATAAGTAATGCCTTTCGGTTATTTATTCAACAAAATAAATTCCATTATATGAGAAACTTAACAAAAGAATAACTAAAGCTATCCAACCGATTATCATTCGCTTTTTATCCAATTTATACATATCTGCAATTGGTGGATGGTCAAGCTTGATAAATACTTTTGTAATAAAAGCCCAGAATAGCCAACCACCCCAAGCTGACATAAACCAAGGTGCTATGCTCTTAAGCCAAGCGATAAATGGTAACATAATCCTCTGAAAAAACAAGTAAATGGAATTAGGACTATCAACTTGAAACAATTCACCTAAAAAACTAAGAAATCCTCCAATGCCTAAAATTATGAGAATCCACCAGAAAATTCGGGCAAGCAAGCTCTGAAATCTGCCAAACATTGCATAAGTAACGTGGCCACCATCGAGTTGTCCTAATGGCAGCATATTTAAAGTTGTTACAAATAGCCCAAACCAGCCAACATTAAGAAAGGGATAATGATAAATTTCATTCATAGGAGGAAGCCAACCATTAGGATTTGCAAAAAGTTTAGATAGGATTGTAAAAAGAAGTGTATCCCCAAAATGAAGACTCGTTGTTGGTATATTTCCATTATACATTATCAAATATTCTGGATGGATTTGATATATAAATTCTTTTGGAGGAAGAGTTACCAACCCATATATTAAAAATATAAGGCAAACAATGAAGCCAGCAAGCGGACCTGCTACACCAATATCAAAAAGAGCTTTGCGTGAAGGTATCGGTGAGTGCGTCTTTATTACTGCTCCCATTGTACCAAAGCTTAATATTGTCAGCTCTGTTGGTGGAAAGGGTATAAAATAAGGAAGACTTGCATCAACTTTATGTATTTTGGAAGCTATATAATGACCCATTTCATGGGAAAGTAAAAAAGTCATTATCAATATTGCATAAGTTAATCCATAGCTTATATTGGATAAATCATTAAACGGCTTATTAGCCCACATTACACCTGCAATGGAAGTAGAAATAAATGTAATCACAAATAGAATTATATGAAGCCAAAAAGGACTTTTTTTCGCTAAAAATCTTCTTTTGTAAGGTTGTTCGTAATTGTAATAATCTTCTGACATCAATAAAACCTAAATATTCCTTTAATTATTATACAAAAATATACTAATTTTATAATTTATTGAAAATAATTTTCTGATTGGCACATTATTTACTTGTTAATTTTTTGTTATAATATAGTTTAGTATTAATTTTGAATTAAAAATTAAACAAGAATTAATATTTAGTATATTTTAATTATTCAATATTAAAAAGTAAGAAATAATTGAGTTTAAGGATGGCAAAACGAAAAAAAGGGAAAAAAAAGGGATTATTTATTGCGATTTTAATTATATTATTGTTTATTCTCGGTGCTTTTGCATTTCTGGCAATAGATTTTTTCAGCCGCGGAAATGCAACAGTTATAACTCATAAAGATTCAACGATTATTATCGAAACTGGCGATTCTTCTATTGAAGTAAGCAAAGACTTTATGAACTCTGCTGTTGAGCAAGATGACAGCACAATGGATGTCGTTCAAGTAAGCACACCTTTAGAAGGTAATGTCCCATATGTTATAGATGAGTCAGCTGTAAAACCCTTAAAAAGAGTCTTTTCTGGTCGTAGAATAAATATAGCTTGCACAGGGCTCGATTCGCGTTTAGGAACTGTTGGTAACCATGCAGACGCAAACCATGTCATATCAATTCTGTTAGATAGTGGGATAATTGAAATTACTTCCGTTCCTCGTGATACGTATGTAGATATACAAATGACAGATACTATTCAGAACAAGCTAACAATTGTTCGTGCTGTTAAAGGAAGAGAACGATATTTAAAAGAACTTGCAACTATAGCCGGTTATGATAAAATACATTATTATTGTGAAGTCGGTTTTTCGCAAGTTATGGGTATTCTTAGATTGCTTGGTTACCGTGACCCGGCATCTACACTTCAAGTGCTACGGTCAAGAACAGGTCTTGGAGGAGACGATTATCAAAGATGCTACAATCAGGGGCAATTTATTCGCCAAATGATACTAAAGCACTTCAATAAAACAAGTGGGGCTTTGGGCGAAGTTATTATAAGGGGTGCCTTAGCATTTGTGGAAACTAACCTCAGCTATGATGTCTTGAAAAGTATTGTTAACTCTCTTGCTCAAAAAGGTTTCCCAAGAAATGAATATGATATAACTTTAAAAGTGCGACCTCCTATAAGAATCAAATATAAAATATACGACTTATCCGACCAAAAAGTGATAAATGGACTCGTTAAAAAGATAGAAAATTTCAACCAACATAGAGGAGACACAGCAAAATCACCTAACATAAATGTTTCAGCTCGTCTCTGGAATGCTATTCACTCCGCTATTAGAGACTCTGCTAAAAATCCTCAAAAAGTTATTACTTCCCTTAGCAAATACTATGAGCAAAGAGCTTGGCAGCAAGTCAATAATGACTCTGACCGCAATACAATTCGGGAACAGTTTTTAATCCTTTTATATAATGCTTACAATAAAAAGAAACTACCAGATAAAGCAATGCGTGTCAAAGAAAACCTCGAAAAAGAGAAAGAACTTTTTGAACTAAATATTTTTAAACAATAATTTTTTACTTATACTAAAATATTTTGAGATAAATATGATATTTTTGGCAATCAGATTTCATTGCTACTAGATGAATTCAAAACGACAGGAACTTATGTCATTGAGAGGGATTGTTCTGATTTGCCAACAGGAATTTATTTTTGTAGATTAATAGCGAATGGACAAAGTATTAGCACTAAATTTTTATTGATAAGATAATGAAAAATTTGATTAATGAATAATTAATTTTTCCTAAAAGTTTTGGAAAATAGGTATTAAATAAACAAATTAATTTATTTCAAATATACACATTCTTTATTACATTTATATATCAAGATAAATAAATTCTGAAAAAAACTTTAAGCGCCAGAAGGACCGTATCCAGCATTGCACCTTGTTTGAACACCAGCACCAGAAGTTCCTTTTTCACAAGAAGTTGTTGATATACCGTCCCAACAAAGCCCATCTCCACTGCCTTCATGACAAGCTAAAGCTACACTTCCTCCAGTTGTGCAACCAGAGCTACTTGCTCCTGAACCATTTGCACAACGAAGTTCATTTTCATATAATATACTTCTAAGTTTTGGTTTTGAGTATTTCATACTTTTACCTTATAAAAGATTTTTAAAACTATAAATATTTTATAAAAATTCAAACAACTTGTAAAATATAATGAAAAAAAATTAAAATTCCAAAAATTTACTTTATTACCTCGAATTTTAATAAATAATTTGGTCCTACCGATTTTATATTAATAAAATAAGAGCCTTGAGCTAAGCTCGAAGTTGAAAAAGAAAACTCGAATAATCCAGATGATAGGGTTCCACTATAAATATTTGAAATTCTATTCCCCAAAATATTATAAATAGAAATATCGAAATTTCCTTCATTAGAGATTTTAAGAGCAAACCTGCCTTCTTGTCCAATTCTTAAAGGATTTGGGAAAACTAATGCATTTTGTAAGTAATCTTCACTTTTTACCTCTTTCACAGAAGTTATAGTTGAGCGAAGTTCACAAAGCAATTTTCGTGTGTCTATTTTAATAGAGTCAGGAATAAAAGGCACTTGGAAAGTATGGATTTGTTCTTTTTTGTCATTAATTACAGAACTTTCAAAAATAGCGCCATCAGGACCATAAAAAAGCAAAGGCAGAACAACAAAAAATACTTCAG
>JAWABG010000087.1:0-6559 GCA_038884715.1 Candidatus Woesearchaeota archaeon
TTCATTGCCTGTACTTGGGGACTACTTAATCCGAGAAAGCTCAAGTTGTCTGGCCTAATATTTTTTAAATTAATTCTTAGTGTTCTGTGCCCGGAAGGGACATTCCTTGAGCTATAATAAACTATTTTTGCATTAGTGTTATCCTTAAGCCCATAACTATCTTTACCAAAATACTCATCGTGGGGATCTAGAACAAGCACAGAAACATAGTCTTTCTGTGCGGCATCCCACAAAATATTTTTCATTAAAACACTTTTCCCTTTTCCAGTGCTTCCGACAACAAGAATATGATGACTGAATACTTTTTCTCCATCTAGAAAAATAGGGATGTCATCTATTTCACCACTTCTCAGATTACCTAACTTTATGGATCTTTCAGGTTTTGACAAAAACAAAAAATCTTCCTTATTTATCGACCTTACATTCCCAAAAAATTCTGGCAATGATTTAGAACTACTTATTTTTCTTCCGATAGATAAAATTGGTTTTGCAAATGCTAAAACATAATTTCTCATCTCTATCTCCTCAAAATCAGTATCAAAATTTTCTTCAAGCTTCATTCCTGAAATCATCTCCAGATTCTGCCTACTAATCTGACTGCTATACTGTAAATCATATACTTGAAGAAGGATTTTTATAGAAGTATTTTCTGGATTCTCAGCAATAAGTAGTTCTCCTATTTCTATATTTGCATCAGACTTCTTCCTAATAATAATCTCAGAAAAACCCCCACCAATGATTTGACCCTTAAGCATAATTAGAAGAAATTCTTTAAACTTAAAAAGCTTTTGAAGTTAAAAAGCTTGTATGTTTCTCAATTATTATCAAAAAAATTAAGATTCAAAAAGAAATCAAATAAATTTACTATTATTCTACCAGTTCAATTTTTGTTGTTACAAGAACCATAATAAAGTATAGAGGAACAACTACTGCAACAAGAGTAAATCCCACTACAGCATACAAGGTTTGAATTCCAACCGCCTCGGCAATATACGCTCCAAGAGGAACGAGAAGAATAAAAGGTATTATTATTACAAGACTCAACGCAGAAAAATACATTTTTCTTTCCTTATTGCTCAATAACCGTAAAGCAAGAAGACCTTGAGCCATACCAAGGATTGCACTACCAATTATTGAAAAAATATTTGCAACAGCTATAGCAATCAAGTTTGGATTGAATGCAATTACAAAAGGCAATAATGATAATAATAGAGTACCAAACACCAACATTGGAGCTTCTCCAACATATTTACTTATTTGCTTTGTAATCCAAGGCCCAAAAAAAGAGGTTATCACTGCAAGAAAAAATATAATTGCTACATTCATAAATCCTCCAAGATACTGGTACTTAAAAGTAGTATAAATAAAGACTCCGTAATAAGAATTTGCCAATACTTGAGTTACTCCAGTTATGACAGTCGCAATTAACATAAAAAACATTATTTTGTTTTTGGAGAAGACAATGATATAACTTCTGGATCTTTGGTAATGGTCTTTAACAAATCTACCAAAAATAATCTTATGGTCAATTATGTTATCCTCAACAAAGGAGAGTACATAACCTGAAAGTATAAAAGCGAATGACGTTATTAAAAAAGAAACTAAAAAACCAAACAACGGGTATTGTTTTCCCATAAAAAAGAATTTGTAATCTCCCGTTATAGGAAACTTATCCATAATAAATCCACTCAACAACATTGATAATCCTGTGATAATAATTCCAAAAAAAGAAATTCTTGCTAAAAATGTGCCCATCCTTTCTCTTCTCATTCTTTCAGCAAAAAGTCTGTTATAAAGATCTCCATGACTAACAACACCAACACTTCCAATTAATAAAGCTACAATAAACAATGGAACTGACTTTATTGTTACAGCTAGGGCAATAAACAAAAAACTAAAACCATATATTATTCCAAATCGGCTAATTGTTTTGTTACTTATTTCTGCAACCTTTGAATACTCTTTCATAAATGATGAGATTATAGTGTTAAGTACAGATTTCAAACCATTAACGAATCCCATTAGAAACAATGAGCCTCCGATAATGTAAAACAGTATATTCAAGTATTGTTGCGCACCAAAACCATAACCAACTCTATCTAATATTTCTTTCATAGAAAAAAGAAAACTTAATTTTTTATTTGTTATATGTTTTTGGCTTTTCAAGTGTTTTCCTAATTGTTCTAGTGCTTCGTCTACTTCTTTTTCCATATAACCTTTTTTTACAAGTGAAACTCTTATCTCCTCTAATGACTTGTTAGTTTCAACCTCTTTTTTTGCCAACTCGAGAAGAGACTTCTCCATACTAAAATTTTATTAATACTGTTAATATTTAAAGTTATTGTTTAAAATTAAGATTAGAAAAAATATAAAAAATATAAAAATCATAATTAACGTATTTATTTATAAACAAAATATTTATATATCAATATAATTGAATTATATTGAATGAACAAGATAACATTCGGCTTTAAGCAAGCATTAAGCCAAAAAAGAGGTCATTTAGGAGAGAAATGGAATTTTGTTTCTGAAGGTTCTCTATTAAGCAGTCCAATTGTCGAAGATATTGACCATGATGGAAAAAAGGAGATTCTTTTTGGAACAAAAGATGGCAAAATATACCTACTTAGTATTGATGGAAAAATAAAATGGATGTATAGCATAAATGAAAGAATTAGTGATGTTGAATTAATGTTTCTTGATTCAGAAGAAATGCACAGCATTAATGCAACACCCAACATAGGGGATATTAATAATGACAAAAAAAATGAGATTTTATTTGGATCTGAGTTAGGATTTTTATACGCATTGAATCATTATGGCCAGCTTCTTTGGAAGTTTAAAACAGATGGCCCAATAAGGTCATCGGTACTTATTGAAGATCTAAATAATGATGGTCACAAGGAGATTATATTTGGTTCAATGGATAATTTTGTTTATGTGCTTAGTTCATCTGGAAAACTGTTGTTAAAACTTAAAATAAATTCTCCAATTGAATGTACACCTGCTGTTATGAAGAACACCTCAAAACAGATAATATTTGGATCTGATGATGGAACTATTTACAGTACTGATTATACAGGCAAATTATTATGGAAATTCAAAACAAATGGAAAAATAACTGCACAACCTACAATAGTTAATCTTTTTAATGACGGAAAAGAGTATATAATAATTGGATCTTTTGATAATTATCTTTACTGTTTGGATTATCAAGGAAAGCTAATATGGCAATTTAAAACAGAAGGTAGCATTTGTTCAAAAGCAACTACGGGTGATATTAATAACGATCAAAAAATTGAAATTGTTTTTGGATCTTGTGACAATAAAGTATATGCATTGCGAAACGATGGCGAAAAGATTTGGGATTATGAAACAGATTTCTGGGTTGTTGCTAGTCCAATAATAAGTGATATGGATGGCGATGGTAAACCAGAAATTATTGTGGGCAGTTATGATCACAATATTTATGTCTTAGATTGTGAAGGAAGCTATGTTTTGGATTATGTTCCTGGTATAAGCGGAGTTGTTAACCAAGCAGGAAACTATAGTGAGATTCCAACTCAGGATCCTGGTCGCATACATGGAAAAAAGATTTGGCAGTATGAAACAGATGGAATAATAGTTGGGTGCGCATATGTACACGATACAAAGGATATTATAGTCAATAATAAGATTGGCAAAGTTAAAAATATTTGCCACAATAAAGGATAAAAGAGGTATTTAAAAATGGTGGATATGAATACTCAAAAAACAGTTGGTATTAGGAGGATAAAAACATACATTGATGGAATTGACCAAAATATTGAGGGAGGAATCCCAGAAGGTCATGTAGTCTTAGTTTGCGGTACAGCAGGTACAATGAAAAGCACAATAACATTTAATATTGCATATAATGAGGCTTTGGCAGGAAAAACAAGTCTTTATATTTCATTAGAACAGGGTCATGAATCTTTGCTCGCACATATGATTAACATGGGTTATGACATGACAAAAATAAACTTGGTCGTTATTAATGACCTCTCAAATCTAGGAAAAGAAATTGAGAAAATTAAACTCTCAAAAAGAGGAAATCTAATTATTAGCGATATTGGAGCAATAAGAAAAGAAATTCGTGATATAAGAATTAGCTCAAACACGGGCTGGCTGAATGTAATTAAAAATATTATAAAGAAAATAAAGATTGAGTCTCGCTGTGATATTTTTGTTCTAGATTCTTTATCTGCATTATACGTTCTTTCAAGATTTGACAACCCGAGAGTAGAGCTTTTTTATATTTTTGAGTTTTTGAGAGATGCAAGGATGACTTCTTTTTTAATTTCAGAAATGCCGTTGGATCAGTCAAAATATTCAGAGTATGAGGTTGAGGACTATTTATGTGACGGAATTATACATATAAAACTTTCAAGATTTAGAAGAGATGTGGTTAGAGAAATATCTATTGTAAAAATGAGAGCAACAGCTTGTAACAATGATATTTTCTCACTTGAATTCAAAAAAGGAAAGTTCCAAGCAATGTATGGAGGACAGACACCACTACTGTAAAAAGCATAGAAAATGTCAAAAGTTACCAATAAAGTTTATCAATAGTATAATAAATAGTATAAAATAACAACATTTATATTTTTATATTTTTCTTAATTTATTGTATGGAAAAATCGTTTATTGGTTTTTTTAGATTATTCTTTCCTGTTAGAAGAAGTGACAGAAATAAACTAGAAGAGTTAAATAAAGTTCTAGAAAGAGAACAAATCAAGTATATTAAATATATGTTGAAACAGGGAATAATAAGTATTGATTTAATCAAAAATTATTCATTATCAGACCTTGGAGACATTGGGAATTATTTTCAACTGATTTTAAAGAAGAAAGATAAAGAAGTTGAAAAAAACTTGAATGAGATTAATGGAATAATTAAAGAATATTATAATAAAAATTCTTTCTCAAAATTTGCTAAAAGAAGCGATATAATTACAAAATATATTGCTCCAAATATTATTGGAATGGATATAGTAAAGCAAGCAGTTACTTTGCAGCTTTTCAGTAAAGAAAAAATTCACATTCTCTTGCTTGGAGATCCTGCAACAGGAAAAACAGATATACTTAGAAGCGTGCAGAATCTAGCACCAGTAAGCAGTTTTGGTCTTGGTTCTGGAACAACCGGCGTAGGTCTAAGCATTAGTGTTGTTGGAAAGGAAATAAGTAAAGGGCTGCTTCCAATGGCAGATAACGGAATATGCTGTATCGACGAGCTTAACTTGATGAAGCAAGAAGATCAGGCAAGCCTATACAATGCAATGGAAAAAGGATTTGTAACATATGACAAAGGGAATACTCATATAAAATTTGATGCGAGAATTAGGCTTTTGGCAACTGCAAATCCTAAAGATGGAAAATTCAGACAAAAACTCCCAGATATAAAAAAACAATTGCCATTTGAACCTGCACTAATTTCCAGGTTTCATTTAGTTTTCATAATAAAAAAACCAAGTGAAGATGAATTCATAGAAATAACTAGAAATATTGTGTTAAAAGAGAAGGAAAAACACGATAAAAAATCAGATATTGACTTTATTAAAGAATATATTGATTATGCTCAAAAAAAAGATGTAGAATTTGATAATCAATTAGAACCAACCATCACTAATTTTATAAAAGATTTAAAGAAAAAAGAAGATGAATTTATAATTGAAATAAGTCCTCGACTAATTATTGGTATTATGAATATGAGTAAGGCAAGAGCTAGAATGCAATTAAAGAATAAAGTTGATAAAGAAGATCTGCAATATGTTCTTAATATAGTTGAGAAATCCTTAAAAATTTAGAAATGGCAAAATCTTAAATAAAAATAATTAAAAATATAACTCATTAGAAATAATAAATCGTGTATTAAAATTTTTTAAATTAAAATATTTTTTCTACTTATTTTTTATTAATTTCACTCATATATTTGTTTATTGCTTCTTTTGACCAACCCACATCTTCTAAAGATTTTATGATTTCATCACTAGATCTTCCGCGATTATATGATTCTTTTATAAATAGTTTAAGTTGTTCAAGCTTTTTAGAATCAACAACACTTGTTTTTTCTTCTTCTTTTTTCTCATTTAATAATTGAGGACTTTGTTGCTTCTTTTTTTGGTCTCCAGTCTCTAATTTCAATAAATCATTTTCTGTCTCTGAGATATCTGATTTTATCTTTCTTTTCCTAAGTATGTAAATTGACAATGTTGTAATTATTCCAATAAACAGTATTACTCCCATAATCCATTTCCAGTTAACAGTTATAATTTCTTTTATAGTCATATGTCCTGGAATCTGAGTATCAATAGGATTTATTGGATTAATATCTCCAGTAACATTTCCATCAACTGATTCGAAACGAGGAGGCGGAGGGGGTGGAGTAATATTAATTTGAGGAACACCAGTACTCGAACTACTACTCGAACTACTACTTATTGAACTAGTATAACCACCACCGGAACTACTCGAACCACCTGAAGACGCACTGCCCGAACCACCAGAACCAGTTGAGCCTGTTCCGCACCCAAGTGTTGTC
>JAWABG010000088.1:0-6528 GCA_038884715.1 Candidatus Woesearchaeota archaeon
GGATTTAATTTATTATGTTTTAGAGTTTGTAACACTCGGAATAGCAAGTAACAAACTTTTATTGATGAGTTCATCTATTTGGTATTGTGGTAATGAAGTATATGAGCAGTTATCGTTATTAAAGAAACTTATAATACAAAATTTTGTTATCAGCTTAAATACTCTAGATAATATTATTATATATGGTAATACGGGGATTGAAACGAGACAAAAGATAAAAGTCGATTATGAAATTAATCAGTTTGATGTTTATAAGCTAGCAGAAGAAATTAAAAGTGTTATTAATAAAAAACGTAAAAGAGGATATATATTTGCTGGAGTTCCTGGAACCGGCAAATCATCTATTTTACTTAAATTAGAAGGATTGCTTACAGAATTTCCAATTCTTTATATTTCTAAATCAGCTATTAATTATTCTGGAGATATGAACGCGGCTTTTGATTTAATTATTACATTAAGTCCATGTATTGTTATTTTTGAGGATTTGGATTGTTTTGGATTTAGTAATAAAAACACCAGACTTTTTAATGAGTTCCTGCAGGAAATTGATAATGTATATGAGAATTTTCATTCTGTTATTATAGCAACTATTAATAATGCGAGTGAAGTACATCACTCGCTCATTAACAGACCTGGTAGATTTGACCAAGTGTTTATGATTAGTCCCCCTCAATCTTTAACAGAAGTTTTTAAGGTTATGGATAATAAGTTTAATAAAACAACGGGAGAACATATCTATATGGAAAATATCAATAAAAATTTATTACAAAGTATTATAGATAATAAATTTACGCAAGCAGATATATGTGAAATTATTGAAAAAATTTTAATTAATGATAAGGAATTTAATAATGAAAGTCTTAAGTATAGTATATCTGAACTAATGGCATCTAAAGAAGCAATTAAGAATTGTAGTTTTAATAAAGAAGTGTTGATTGAATATGATGATTATTATGATTAAATAATTGATAAACAAAGAATCTTTAATTATATTATAATATATAAATATTTATAATTGTGGGAGATTTTTTATGGGTAAAAGTTTCAAAGGAGAATACGGTTCAAAATATAAGCGTTTACAAGATCACTTAAAAAAAAGAAAAGAAAAAGAAAAAATAAGAACTAAACCACAAAATAAAAATAATAACAATAACAATATAATTTGAATTAACGGAATTATAATGAGGTAGGTTTATGGCAAATATTAAAGAAACTAAGATGATTTTTGAAGTTACTCCCCCTGACCAAGCTATCATGCTGGAATCTATTCATGGTATTGGTAAGTCGGAATTTGTTAAAGACTACTGGGAATCAAAAGGTTATCGTGTAATTACTTTATTTTGTTCCCAAATGGCAGACGCTGGAGATCTTATAGGACTTCCCGATAGAATGGATATAGATGGAGTTAAAACAACCATATTTGCACAGCCTTATTGGTGGCCTAAAGAAAACGAAAAGGTTGTTATATTTCTCGATGAACTTAATAGGGCTAAACCTGAAATACTTCAGTGTGTTCAGGACATGGTTCTCAACCGTAAGCTTGCAGGCAAACCCCTTCCTCCTGAAACAAGAATAATATCTGCTATAAATCCATATGGTGATGAAACTGATTATGATGTTGCTGAACTTGAAATAACCCTTCTTGATAGATTTAATAAAGTTCCTTTTTTTCCAGACTATAATGAGTGGATAGATTGGGCTTTAAAAAATAGAGTTCATAAACTTATTATTGGTTTTATTTCTAAAAATGCAGCTAACTTCTTAGATCCACCGGCGAAAACCAAATCCGGTGAAGTTTACCAATCTCGTCGATCTTGGAAGCGTTTATCAGATATTATTAACAATCATCCAGAATTGCTTGAAAATGATGTTAATCTGAAAATAATAGCTAATTCTATTGTTGGTATTGGTGCATCATCTAAATTTTCTATGTATGTTAAAGAAAATTTCAAAGGTCTCAATGTGGGATTAATTGTTACTGCCTGGAATAAAGAATTAGAACAAACTGTTAAACATATGCCAAATCAAGAACTTATTAATATTAATGACGAATTGGCTGCTTATATTGAACAAAATCAAGCTACATTGTTTATAACACCAAAACTTGCTGAACAACATGCTAATAATGTTTATATGTATCTTAGGACTGTTCCAAAAGAAATTATTGCACATTTCTTCGGTCTTATTAATACTGCGACAAATAATGGCAAATCTTGGCAGGATGTATTGTTATCTAACTCTCAAAAGCTTGTTGACTATTTTGTTGATATTGTAAAAGGTAAAAGCGAACATGAAAAAGAAGTTGAACGTATAATCAATGAAGGAAATAATGAAGAAAAAGAATGGGAATAATATATGGATGATGAAAAACTAAAAAACGCTGAAGATAAAATCAAGAGGATATTAATCAATTGGTTTACTTCCGATGCTATTCTTTTGAATCTTTATTCTATGTTTGATCTTAAACCAGATATTAATCAAGATACATTTGGTGTTAATATTCTAGGTAAGCACCCTACTATTACATATAATCCCAACTTCGTTAATAAAATGCCACTTGAGTATTTAGAAATGATAATGGTACATACTGGATTTAAAATACTTCTTCGACATTGTTCAACTAGACTTAAAGAGCCTCGTCAAATAGCAGCTTTAGCTTCAAATATTGCTGTTGATGAACTTATCTATCAAAACTCTATGAATATATTATTACAAGATCCATCACTAGCATGTTTAGTTCCAACAGCTAAAATGTTTAAACTTCCAGATAAGGATTGTTTTGAAGAATATTTTAGACAGTTATATGAGAGACAAAATGAAGTTAATGAAATGATTAAAAAGATATGGGATTCGTTGCCAAAAGAATATAAGGATAAATTAATTGAAGATTTAATTAATAAACAAAAAGAGAAAGATAAAAAAGAAAAAGAAAAGAAAAATAAAAAAGATGAAGAAGAATCTAAACAGAAAGATAATAAGCAAGAGCTAACTAAACAAGAAAATAAAGAACAAAAAAATAATGATGATAAACAAGATAAGCTAGAAAAACAAAATGAACCAGAAACAAAAGAAAACAGCGATCTGGAAAACGAGCTGGAAAACGAGTCGAAAGAATCAAATGATGGTTTTAATTTAGACGACAAAAATTTCAACAATAGTGATAATCATAGAACCAAATATAAAGAATATAAAAATGTAAAAAGTTGTATAAATGATTATTTTGATCCCAATGGAAATGCTAATGATGGTTGGGGTGTTAATGATATGTTTGATGCTGATATTAAAAACTTTATCGATAAAAACAAAGATAAAGTTGCAATGTGGGGAGATCACACTGGAAACTTTATTTCTGAAATATTAGCTGCAAATGAACCAAAAATTTCATACAAAGAAATTATCCAAAAATTTAAAAAATCGGTTGATTCGTATGCAAAAGTTAATTCTAGACTTAAAGTTAATAGGCGATATGATTTAGTTTTTCCTGGTCATAGAAGATTTTTAAAGACCAGGATTGTTTTTGCTATTGATGTATCTGGTTCAATGAGTGATGATGATATTGCAGAAGGTTTTGCTGTTCTTAATAAGATAATTAAGCACGCCGAAGTAATATATATTCTTTTTGATACTAAGATTAAAATGATTGAAACTAATCTAAAGAAAGCAAAACAGACTTTCAAAGTTACAGGTCGTGGTGGAACGGATTTTCAGGAAGTGCTTGATTATGCAGATAAAATATTATGTGATGGAATAGTTATTTTTACGGATGGATTTGCATCTCCGCCAAAACAACCAAAAGCAAAAGTATTATGGTTAACTCATACTCGGGGTTATGAGCCTCCCGTATCTTGGGGATTTCGGGCACATCTGAATCGATTTGAAGACACTCATACATGGTAAAACAATTAAAAAATATAAAAAAATATAAATATTTTAGAATGAGAGGATTATTTTGATATAACGATATTTATTTTCCTCCTCTCTTTAAAGGAGGAACAATGGAAAGAAAGGAAGAAAAAAGATTTAATCACTTCTTAAAAGCTCAACAAAAGTTTATTAATGATGCCAAATATTTTGAAGGTATTAATATACATAAAGATCCAGGTGAGTCTTATATTATAAATTGGATTACTAAAAACGCTAAAAATTTTAGAACCAAGTGGGAAGTTTCTAAATGTAAAGACTGTGAAAAATCTTATAGATGCGGCGATAAGTTAAGAACAGAATGTGAAGAATTTGAAGAACTCAAATAAAAGGAAAGAAATGTTATGAAAAAGAAAGCATTAGTACTGAGTGGTGGTGGCGTTAAAGGAACTCTACAAGTAGAAATTCTTAAAGAGTTAGAAAAGAAAGGTGAACTTAAAAACCTCAATTTTATTATAGGAAGTTCAGTTGGTGCAATTAACGGCTCAATAATTGCGAGTGGTAAAATATCAGCAGTCAATTTATGTCAGATATATCCAGATATGATTAAAAGTATATTCAAAAAGAGATTAATACCGCCGATATATGATAGAAGGAATTTTATTGATATATGGAGAAGAAGAATAGGAGTGGTTAAGATGAAAGATCTTATAACTCCGATGATTATAACAGCCATTGATTTTGCAGGAAAGAAAACTCATTTTTTTAAAAGTTGGGAGGATAAGGAAGAAGATGTTATGAATGTTGTTTTAAGATCATTTGCAGCTCCCTTCTATTTTGGTTTTTTATCAGATTGTGCAAATACTGGTAGAGTTTATGGTGATGGTGGAATGGGAGATGATAATCTTCCAATCACAGAAGCAATATTAGAAGCTGTCAACTTGGATTGGTTTAATGAAGAAGAAGTTAAGTTTATAGTTATTGGAACTGGTTATGTTGATATAACAGAAAAATGTGATGTTGTTGCTAAAGAAGGTTTTATAAGACAGACTTTGGATTTTGTTAAACCAAGCGACGGTGGATTTGCAAGAATGGTATCCAGAACCGAACAGCTTGGTCAATTAGAATTTATATGTAAAAAGTTTAAAAATGTTCATTTCGATTATTATGATATACAAATTCCGAAAAGTATGGATAAGATGGATGCTGTTAATTTAATACCACAATATAAAGAATATGGACTAAAAGCATCTATTAAACCATTAATTTCAATGTAATATCATTTAAATTGAATAAATTGAATACAATTGAATACAACTTTCAACTTTTATTGTGATTGAAAACTGGAGGTTTAAATGAATCAAATTCCTAAAAAGAAAAAAAGAGAACGATTGATAGAAAAACATTGTATGTTTGTTGATGAAGAAGGAATTAGATGTAAAACTATATTCTTTGGTACTGGTAAATCAAAATTCTGTAAAATCCATCGACAACCAAAGTTCAGGAAAATTATAGACAAAGATAAAATTATTGCTAAGAAGAAAGCTATATTAGAAAGAACCGCTAACATTACAATTAACCATAAGTATAATGAATCTATGGAAATAACTCGAACTTGTGATTGTTGCGGTAAAGAATACACATTTATATTGTATCCATCTGTTTATATATATCCTAAGTATTGTGAGGATCATAGGAACGAATGGAAAAGAACTTATTACTATATTTTAAAACAAAACGATCAAGTTTCGGTTAATTAACTTAAAGGATTGTAATGATAATAAAAATTATTTCCGGCGGGCAATATGGCGCTGATATAGGTGGATTAGCGGCCGCTCGTGATAATTTAA
Organism: Candidatus Woesearchaeota archaeon; assembly: GCA_038884715.1. Taxonomy (GTDB): domain Archaea; phylum Nanobdellota; class Nanobdellia; order Woesearchaeales; family UBA9642; genus JAWABG01. Next base: position 5,712 of record JAWABG010000088.1, read on the forward strand.
TTCCAACTGGAGGATATGCGCCTCTTGGTTATAAAACAATTTACGGCCCAAATCCTAAACTTAAAATGCTTGGATTAATAGAATTAGGAACAGCTAACTATCGCTCAAGAACTTTTAAGAATGTTAAACACTCCGACGGCACTATTAGATTCGCTTATGACTTCAACACACCAGGGGAAATATGTACTATTAAAGCTTTAACTTTTTTTAAAAAACCTCACTTCGATATATCTTTAGATAATCTCCCAGAGATTGATAAGGTAATTGAGTGGATTAAAGCATTTGATATTAAAATACTTAACGTAGCCGGCAATACAGGTAAAAATAGAAAAGAATCTAATAAAATCTTTTGTATTGTAAGAAAATATCTAGGACAAGTATTATCAGAGCTAAAAAAGGAATCAACATGCACATTGAAGTAGGAATAGAACGATTACACCACGAATCATACTTGGCAATTAAACTTATTGAGAAGTTATTGATTAAAAATAACATAAACAAAGTTTTACGAGTTTCGTATGATTTTGAATGTGATGAAGGCGGTTATTATTATCCTTTAATGAAAACCGATACTATATTTATTAATCCAGATAATTGTTATAATATTAAAGAATATAAAGAGGATAATAATAGTTCTGATAATATGTTTTATCCTTCTTATACTAGCGATAATACTATCTTTGGAACTATATTACACGAATTTTCTCACTATCTTTGCTTTCAAATTTATAAAAGCATTATTAATGATTATACAATAGAATTTCCACAAAAAAGATTATATCTTAATTCTTATTCTAACACTGAGATAGACGAGGAA
>JAWABG010000089.1:0-6524 GCA_038884715.1 Candidatus Woesearchaeota archaeon
CAACGAATAAAACACCATCATCAGAAAGTGTTGGGAAGTTAATTGGGAAAGTTCCTCCGGTAACATTAACATCTGGTAAAATAGTTGCTAAACTATCTCCTTTAAATGGATCAATTAAAATAACTTTTGGACCAAGCCAACGAGCAACTAAAACAACTCTTTGTTTTCCATTAAATGTTCCAACTGTCATTCCTCGTTCATAATTTTCTTTAGATATGTATTTTGGTAAGTTATTATTTGCTTGACTCTTTTGCCATAAAGTGTACATTTGAGCTGGTGGAACAACTTTATTAATATAATATGTACCGCTTGCAACTTTACTTACAACAGATCCTAAAACTCCAATTGCTTTTATAGTTCTTGTTTCTGTAATCTTAATTGAATCTGCATATAGAAATGAATTTGTAGTTGGTTCAGTTTCATCCAAAGTGTAATATATTTTTGCTCCGACAGTTGTAGATAGTTTTACAATAACTGAATTCAGATATGTGCCGGGTGCTGGAGTAAACATAGGTGGAGCTACATCTTTTGGTGCTGTAAATTTATAAGATGCAATTCCATTGTTGGTAGCAAGAATGTATAAGTTTACTGTTCCATCAGTATTTAAGGAAAAACTACAATCTCCTACACCATTAGAATTAGATAAATTTCCTAATGAAGGTGTAGTTGCAACTAAAGCTGCATTTGATAAGCCGTTTGTAATCTCAATTATTCTTAAATTTTCATTTCCAGAACCATATGTATAAACTGCTAAAAACTTTTTCTTTTCTGTTTCAAAATATCTTAATGCATTTGTACCTGTTCCTATTATTGATGTCGGTACAGCATCTAAAAATTTTCCTGTATTATCATATTCTTTTAATGCTGTTCCATTTGAATTAACATATAATTTTGTACCATCATAATTTGGATAAACTACAGGGCTATTTAGAACATTTGCATCACTAAGAGTTATTTCTTGTGGTGTAAAAGTTAATCCATTATCGTTAGTTGTAAATTTAACAATCTTATTTGATGATGCTGCAACAGCCCAGATTGTTAATGTATTATCTTTTGAAGAACCTGTTACTGTAAATTTATCTCCAAATCTTAACGCTAATTTATTGTAATTAATAACTTCAATTGGCTTAGAGGATTCATCATACCATTTATAAAATTTAAAGGGTGATGTTGAAGCATTAGTAGTTAAATTACAAGCAAAAATTTCACCGCTAGCTGCAACTTCCGCATCATTAATTAAAAATGTTCCACCTGCAATTCCTGTTACATCTAAAACTTTTAAGCTGTCACCTGTTTCTGCATTTAATGCAATAATTTTATTTCCACTCAACCTGCTAACTATGTACATTCTTTCAAATGTTCCATATTGAGTTGGTAATATTTTATATGCAGCTATTCCATTATTTGTACCTAACACATATAAGTTATATGTACCATCTGAATTTTTTTTGAAGTCAATATCTCCAACACCATTTGCATTCGAAACAGAATACATAGATGGTGTTACCCCAACTAATTTTGCATTTATTAAACCATCAGTAACTTCAACTACTCTTATATTTTCATTCCCACTTCCGTAGACATATGTTGCAATGAATTTTCTGTTATTGTAATAAAATACTCTTAAACTATTCGAACCTGTACCAATAATTGTAGTAGGAACTGAATCTTTTAATGTACCATTCATTGCATATCTTTTTAGTGGTTGACCATTTGAATTAATATAGATTTCATTAGCAGTTAAATCTGGATAGATAGCTGGGCTATTACCAACTGCAAGACCAGTTAAATTAATTTCAGAAGCTGTAAATGTTTCCCCTTTATTTGTTGTAGTGAATTTAACAACTTTTTTATTTCCAGCAGCAACTGCCCAAATAGTAACTGTATTATCAGAAGTATTTCCCGTTACTGTGAACTTATCTCCAAACCTTAAAGCTAATCCTGTATATTCTACAACAACTTTAGGTTCAGCATTATCATTGTTCCATTTATAAACTTTAAACGAAGAAGTTGAGGCATTTACAGTTAAATTACATGCAAATATAACTCCATCTTGAGAAACTTCTACATCATTTAATGGTAATGTCCCACCTGTAATACCGGTGTTATTAAGTTTACCTATACTATCTCCTGTTGCAGCATTTAAAATAAAAACATTTGTACCAACTTTTCTTGCAACTACATAAAGTTTTTCCTGATTATTAGAAAAACCATATGCAAATCCTCTATCTGTATTTGCTGTACCAAGATATGAGGGATAATTTTTATTTACACCAGAGCGTTCCATAATAGTTGTAAATGGATTTAATGTAATTTTTCCAGTTGCAAAACCACGTTCAGTATGCGAAGTGCCCATGAAACCTTTTGGGTAATTATTTTTTGCCGATGATTTTTCCCAGTTTGTTGTTATTTGTGAGTAAGCGTTATTTGAAATTAAGAATAGTAAACAAAGTATTACTATTTTTTTCATAGTGTCTCCTAATAGAAATGAATTTAAATTTTATTTGGATTTTATACTTTAACTTTTGGAAAAAAAGAATTTAGTTCAACTACATCATTGGGTAGGTATTATTAAAAATAAAATTCACCAAAAAATTAATTAAATGAAAATCTAGTTTTAGATTTTAGATTATAGTCCAATTTAACCAATGTGGCTTGGAATTATTTTCGGCACATTTGAAGAAATTTGCTCTCAATATAGCACCGCTGTTTGCTATTATATAATCTTCATATTTTAATAATATTTCGAAAGGTATTTTTACTTCTGAATACCAAGTAACTGGATTAATAAATTCTTATGCAATTTTTTCATTAAATAAAGTACTAACAACTAAAGTTTTTTTAGCATTTATTGAGATATTATAATTTTTTTTCTTGGTATTTGCTTAAAAGGGAAATATACATACAAAATCTTTCTTTTTAATCGAATTTCGAGTTTTTTAATGATTATTTGATATAATTTTAGCTTTTTTTGATAGAAACTACTTCAAAATTACTTCAGTTTTATTAACATGTTTAAATTGAAATTTAGATTGGAAATTTTATTTTATTTACTTCATTAGATTGGTGAGAGATAGATATTTTGTTATAGTATTTTGCAGTAGTAGTAATCTGTTTATGCCCTACAAGTTTAGATACCATAGTCAAATCAACACCAGAAGCATATGCCATTGAAATAAAGCTTTTCCTGAATGTTCTAAGATTATAATTTTTGTTTGTTAATCCAAGTGTCTTTAAATACCTTCTAAAAGCCCTACCCATGTGATTTATATTTTTGTAATTAAATATTCTACCAGATTTTATTTCATTAATTCGCTGTGATAATATAGGCAATAAACTTTCATGAATCGGTATTATAAAATATTCATTTGTTTTTATTGAATAGTATTGTAATCTTTTATTTTCGATATCAATATTTTCACATGTTATACCAATAATATCACTAGGCCTAAGTCCTGTATATATTAACGTATAGATTAATGTAACAAAGTTTGAATTTTTCTTCTTAACACCGTTGTTATATTCTTCATCTAACCCTGAAATTATTTTGCCAAAATCATCATTAGAAAAAGTAATTATAGGTTTTACTTCTGGTTTGATTATAACATTTGACTTTATTTTAAAGAGTATTAAATAATTATATTCAAAAAAAAGAAGGTTGTGTAAATAATTTTCATTTACTCTCTCTTTGTCCATAATGATTTACTCTTTTCATTATGCTCTTTCATCTTTCTTTCTATATCTTCTGTCATTCCGTTATATCTATAGCCTTCTTCACTTTTTATTACATATACATAATATTTCATTTTTATTTTCTCATTTAAAATGAAGAATCCTCAATTTCTTGAGGATTTCTTTGTAGCGGGGGCAGTGCTTTTTTATATGATAACCAAATTAATTTATGTTTACTTATTTTCATTAATTTATAAGAAAATAGAATAAAAACAACATTTTTTTGATAAGATAATTATTATATAATTAACTCAAATAAATCAAAAGTGTATGAAATGTGTATGAAAAATTTAGGAGGAAAACATGACAATCAATTTCTATCTTGATAAAAATAAAAACTTAAAAGGCAATGAACGAACCATTTACGTATATGTTAGATTTGTTAAAAAAAGACTAGTCTTTAATTCAGGAGAGAAAATTGACCCGAAATACTGGGATTTTTTAAAACAACAATCAAAAAAATCATATGTAGGAAGTCCCGAGTTAAATTCCTTTTTAAATTATATTAAAGAAGAAATAAAAAAATTAAATAGACAACTTACTATTGATAAAATAGTTCTTTCAGATGAGGAATTTAAATTAAATGTACACCAAATAATTAAGAAAACACAACCTCAAAACACAAATTATCAATATTTAGATGCATACAATAGATTCATTGAAACTAAAAAAAATATTCGTTCTCACAGGTCAATCCAAAAATATTATACTTTATTAAATCATCTAAAGAATTTCCAAACAATTAAAAAGTTTACACTTTCATTTGATAAAATGAATATGGAATTTTATGAAAGATTTACAGATTATCTTTTCAACAATAAAAAAATGACCGATAATTCTGTTGGGAAATATATTTCAACATTAAAGACTTTTTTATCTTGGGCTTATGATTTAGAACTAACAAAAATCTCTACATTTAGACGATTTAAAGTACTTGAAAAAAAAGCAGAAATAATTTATTTAACTTCTGAAGAATTATCACTATTAGAGAACTTAGAATTAGAAAATAAAAGTTTAGAGCAAGTGAGAGATGTATTTTGTTTTGCTTGCTATACAGGTCAAAGATTCAGTGATATTTCGAGTATTCAATGGGAAGATTTATCAGAAAAATATTGGAATCTACGCTCTTATAAAACAAAAGATATAATTAGAATTCCATTAATTGATAAAGCTTTTAAAATAATACAAAAATACAGAGAATATGAAAAACCTTTACCAATAATCTCTCATCAAAAAACAAATCAATATATTAAAGAATTGTGCAAAATAGCTGGACTAACCGAATTAGTTACTATAAATCGTTATAGTGCATCTAGAAAAATAGAAATAACTAAACCTAAATATGAATTTGTTACAACACATACTGCAAGAAGAACTTTTGTTACTCTCAGTCTTGAAAAAGGATTAAGACCAGAAATGGTAATGGAAATAACAGGACATAAAGAATATAAAACAATGAAAAAATATATGAGAATAACTGACAAACGAAAAGAAATCGAACTAAAACAAGCATGGGAAAGAGAAATTTTAATAAAGAAAGTTATTTGATTAGTGTTAAGTAAATTTTCTTATTTGATTGATTTTGCAACTTATTTAAGATTTATTAAAATTGTTTTTCGGGTAGCTTTCAAAAGCAAAAAAAGCAATATATTAATTGCAAAACGGCTCTAGTAATATAAACCATTTTCCTTTCCTTAAATAATTTTTAATATGAGCAAATAGGTTTCATCTCAATGGTTTACCTATTTTAATTTTTTTTAACCCACCTTAAAAATTTTGTCAAAATAACATTAGAATCATGTTACAAAAAAAGTTAATTGCATACGTTAATTAACTTTTTTTAATAACTATTTACTTCAGGTTTAAAATGAAAATCTGAAGAAGGAGGTAAAATGAATGCAAGATTTAATCCTGTCAACAATTACAATTAATGAACTGAAAGAAATCATTTCAGAATCCGTTACTTCTATACTATGTAAAAACAACTACCTAAACGAATCTGTAAAAAATGTTGATGAGCTAATTAAAATCGAAGAAGTTAGTTCATTACTCAGGGTTTCTAAAGTTACAATTCACAAGTGGAAAAAAATGGGGTTAATTCCATTTTACAGGATCTCTAATAAAATTTATTTCAAAAAGAATGAAATTATTGAATCAATGAGAAAAATCAGTGAAAGAAAAAAACATTAATTAACTAATAATTAATAAAACAACATTTTTCTAAAATTTTAATAAGGAGTAAAAAAATGTCAAAAAAAATTAATAATACAATTAATTTCAAATTATCAGCTCTTTTATTAGATAAAAATCCAAATGATAAAATCAAAAATATTTTTTCTTATAGTATAGTAGAATATGCAAAAAAATATGAAACAAGATTAATAAGAGATTGGGGCTATTATGAAAATTTAATCCATAAAATTTCAGATGAAAAATTTGAAGAATATGAAAAAGATAAATTTGGAAGTAATGTAAGTTTAGAAGATTTACCTAAAGATTTTGATATCGATAATAGATTACATAGAGCTATTATATATGCCAATCTCAAAGAATCCTTAATTGTCAATTCAATGAAAGAATTATTTGAAAGACATGAAAAAGTAAAAAAATTCATTGAAGAATTCGAACTCAGATATGGTAAAGACGTTTATGTCCAAATTGGTAGAACAATTTTTAGACATTTGCTAAAACGGAAAATAGATTTTTATGAATTTACATATATCTGTGCTGTAAATAGTAAAGTAGGTAAAAAAGATTTATATAAAATTGCAACATTAAATGAAATTTTAGCC
>JAWABG010000090.1:0-4208 GCA_038884715.1 Candidatus Woesearchaeota archaeon
CATTTTATATTAACAACTTTTAATTTTTCCATTTTACCTCCTTTTTTATAATATCACAAAAGCAATGATATAATTAATTCTATGAAAAAACATTTATATCTAAAATATACATTAAGACTAATAATTATTGTTTTAATAATTGGTTCCGGATTTTGGATTATAAATAATTATAGATATTTACTTGATATCTATGCCAAAAAAATAAGCACGAAAGACAGTGTTGCTGCTATTTATTCTAAACATCTTGAATTAACAGATAGTGGGGATTTAATGCTTTTTGGTACATACCCTGAAATTAAAGAAAAAGAAGATTTTAATTTAAAGTGTGATCCACCTCAAAATGTAATAGAATTGGGTTGTTATAAAACAGTTGTAAATAAAATATATGTATTAAATATAAATGAACCAAATTTAAAGGATATAGAAGTTGTAACAATGGCTCATGAACTTTTACATTCAGCATATGAAAGATTAAGCTCTAAAGAAAAAAATAAAATAAAAAATCTTTTAGAAAAAGAATTAAGTTTATTAAAAAATGATAAAGAATTACAAAGTCGTTTAAAAAATTATGAAAATTCTCAACCGGGTAGTAAAAACAATGAGCTACATTCAATAATAGCGACCGAATATAAAAATTTATCAAAAGAGCTTGAAGATTATTATAAAAAATATTTTAAAAATAGAATAAAAATAGTTAATCTAAATGAAAAAAACAAAAACTATCTTTTAAGTAAAGAACAAGAAATACAAGAACAAAAGCAATATATTGAAAATCTCCAATCAGAACTTAATTTACTTGAAGCAAAAATGGATAAACTTAAAGCTTTAAATAATATATCTCAATACAATTTGTTAGTTCCTAAACAAAATTCTTTGGTAGAGAAATTACGAACAGAAATAAATGAATATAACGAAAAAGTTACAATATACAATGATATAATAAATAGTATAAATAGCCGCTCTTATTCAAGTTTTGACAATATTTAATTTATACTAAATAAACCTTTAAATGTATCTGTAAAAAACCCACCAATTCTACCAACCCAGGAGAAAGTATTTTCTAAGGTTTTTAATATAAGTTGTAATACAGATTCATCTTTTTCTTGGGTAAGCATTACATAATCATCAGACTCACCAAGATTATTTCTTATGTCTCTTGAATACAACTTAAAGTGATAAGTTGTTCCTGGCTCTAAATCATTTATAACAACAGTATGAGATCTAACCATTTTTTGATCAAGTGGTGTTTTTTTATCGTATTGACCCAATGTTATTCCAGAGGTATAAGCTACCTGAGTATCAGATTCTTTATCTGTAACCCAATTTACTATAACTCCTCTTTTATTAGAATTACTTGAAATAAGTGGGGTAATTTTAACTTCTGATATCTTTGGAGCATCTTTATCTATTGGTGTTTTAAATGTTAAAACTTTAGAAGATGCTGAATTACCATAAATATCTTTTATATCAACTTTATAGTAATAAGTAACATCATCTTTTAGTTCTTTTAATTCAATTTCATGATATGTTTTTTGTGTATCAGAACCTTTTTTCTCTGACATTTCTTCCTCTAATTCTCCATAACTTACAATAGCTTCAGCTGCTATATTTGTTGAAATAGCTATTTTTACAGAATATGGTTTTGTTTCTAATACATTGACTTCTTTTACTTCAGGTTTTGCTATTGCAAGAAATGTATAGTCTGATGATACAGATTCATTGCCCTCTGCGTCTACACCTCTTATTCTGTAGTGATATGTATTACCTGCAACTAAATTTTTAAGCTCAACAACATGATCAAGTGTTAAGGCGTCTGAACCAGCTGTTGTTCCATAACTTGTTGTTAAACCATAATCAACATATGAACTTGAAGGTACTTTAGTTCTCCATGTTATTTTAGCTGATGTTGCTGATATTTCTGCTTGAGATACAGATGATACTAAAGGTGAACCATCAAAACCACCAACAGGTTGAACTGTTGTAAAAACATAAGAGCTTTTAGGATTTAGGTCACCATCATTTGGATATGTAATCATATTTCCAAGTCTATCAATTACACGAATTTTATACTTAAATGATTCTCCAGGTTTAAGGTTTTTTACAATTACATAATGATTTGTTGAATATTTAGGGCTACCATCTGCTTGATCTGTTGTTTCCGATTTACCAAAATCAACATAAGAAACAGTTTCTTTATTTGTAGAAAATCTTAACTCAACGCTGTTTGAATTTTCTTTAACATTCCAATTTGAATTTGGATATTTATTATTAGGATCAAAATTAATTTGAGGATTATCCATATCAAGCTCTATTGAATCAAAACTTGCTGAATATAAAGATACATTTTTTAAAACAGGAGTTACAGAACCATCACTTTCTAATTTAACTGTTAAATCAATATATTTTGATGCTGGTATATTATTTAGACTCAAGAAACAACCAAGATTATTATCACAACCTAAAAAATTATTTTCCCAATCTATCTGCTTACCATCTCTTCCAAGAAGATCAGACCAATTTATTCCATCATTTGAAGTTTTTACTGCAAATTTAATTTTTGAAGGATTAAAATAAGAACCTCTAAAGTATATTTGATCCCATTTTTGAATTATTGGATGATAAAATCTTAGTCCAATTAAATCTCCACCTCCTCCTAATAAACCACTTGTTAAATATGCTGAAGGAGTTGAATTTTCTGCAATATTAATATCATAATCATATGTTCCCATAGGATAACCTAAACCAAGCTGACCGTTTAAGTTTGAACCAACAACATAAATGTTATTATTATTTTTTTTAGCCATTAAATGATAACCTGATACATCAAAATCTAAAACATTATTAATACTAGTTTTAGTCCAAATTAGTCTTTGTTCGTTATCACCTAATCCAAGTTGGCCAGAATCATTATTACCTGTTGACCAAAGATAACCATTAGAATCTAGCAGATAAGAAAAACCACCTGTACCAGAAGAAGCTTTAACAATATTTGCTCCTGGAATACTAATTTCGGTCCAGAAACTTCGGCTGTCAGTATCGCCAAGTCCAAGCTCTCCACTAGAATTATTACCAACACCCCAAATAATTCCAGATTTATCTTTTATAAAAACAGTTGAATCTTGAACTTTAAAAATTTCATCTACATTTTCATAAATTTCTAAAAAATTTGCTAGACCTTCATCAAATTGCATTTGAGCCAATTGGCCACTATAATTTGAACCAGCACCATATAGATCTCCATTTTCAAAAAGTACATAAACATTCTCTTCACCTATTTTTATGTCTTTTATAACTTGGCTAGGATCATCATAGTTAGGTAAAAATATTTGTTGCCAAGATGCAAAATCTGTATATCTTTCACCTGTTCCTAATTGTCCATATTCATTATTACCAATTCCCCAATATGTATTATCATTTTTCTTAATTATGATAGTATGCCCACCTGCCCACATATCAGAAATATCTGAAGATATTTGAATAAGATTATTTGATTTAAATTGTTCGTCTAAATTACCTAATGTATAGTGATAATTGTCTCCAGTTGCCCATAAAGTTCCATCATTTTTAAGAATAACTAAATTAGAACAAATTAAATAAAATTTTTTAATATCACTAAAATTTACTTTTGTCCAAGTATTAACATCTTCAAAGTGACCTAAACCCAATTCTCCATCAATATTACGACCAGTAACCCATAAATTACCAAAAACATCCAGTGCTGCACTATTATACCATCTTCCTGCAGAAAAAGAAGTAATATTACCAGAAGTTGTAGACAAAATTAAACTGGAATCATCATCTTCATTATTTCCTGTTATTTCTATACCTTGCTTTGATACATTTTCATTTGTAGTGTTTATATTTTTTTCAAAATCTCCTTTTTTATCCCAGTTACTACCAGAAATATTTCCTGCATTATCTTTTACTTCAACATAAACATTTTTAATTCCACTACCAGAATCTAACAACCAAACTTTTGAATCTTTATACTCTTCCCAATCACTCCAAATAGAACCATCGTTTGAAAATCTCATTTCTTTTAAACCGGATTGACCATTATCATAAGCATTAATTGTTAAATGAACTTCCGTATTTTTGGTATATTCTTGTCCACCCTCTATTTGTATTTTTTCAATTATAGGTTCTTGTTGATCTATTGAAATGTTTTTTCCATATTCAGTCCATGGAGTAACTCTACCTTCATTATC
>JAWABG010000090.1:4218-6351 GCA_038884715.1 Candidatus Woesearchaeota archaeon
AGTCTTGCTCTCCAAGTATAAATTCCTCCATCTTCAACAAAGGCAAAAACTTCAGAGTCATAACCATTGCTATTACCTACTAATAAATTTTGACCATCAAAAATTTCATATCTTAAATCAATTAGTTCAAATTCAGCATGTAAATTAGTTGAATCAGGTAATCCTTGAATATTACCTACATACAATCCTAATGTTCTAGCGTTACTCCAACCCTCTTCTCCACCATCAGCATCTTCTGCCCAACTAAACATATTTTCTCTACTAATAGTAGTTATATTATTATAAGTAATAGTTAAATCATTAAGAGTTGGTGTGTTATTAACGTCTGAAGTTTCAAGTTTTACAACTATATCTATATACTTAAAAACCATATTAATTTGATTTAGGTCAAAATAAGCTTGAGCATCTCCATATTTTTTACCAAAATAATTATTATCCCAATCTATAACATTACCATCTCTTCCCATAAGAGAAGTCCAATTATTATTATCATTAGAAAATCTAATAGCAAATTTAATAGATTCTCCCTGTTTTAATGGATAAGAACTAAAAGATAAATCTGAAATTTTAACACTTGCATCATCTGGAACATGATATCTTAAACCAATATTATTAACATCCGAGCCTCCAAGAAAACCTGAGTTAACATAAGTAGCTATATTGCTTGGAGTATCTATATAATAATTACTATCACTTAAAGATTTTATAGCTATTTTATCATTTACAACTAATCCATTGCTTCTAGATGGTAAGGAAGAAACTGTTAAATAAGGACTGCCTGTTAACATTTTATAAGGATCTTCCCAATTACCGTCAGAATTTCGTAACCTTACATATTGTGTATTATTATCTATATAAGAAACACTAAGGCTTCCATTTTCTCTTATTGAAACATTAGGGTTTGTCGCAGTTGAAGATTGCACTACGTCAACCGTATCATTAGATGATAAATTATAATATTTTATATAACCTGTATTCTTATCTTTCCAAACCATACGATAATCATTGGTACTTACTTTAACTAAACTAAAAGAGCCAGCAGTCATATTTATTGAATCGTTCCATGAATTTAGTATCCAACTATTGCCATCAAAATGAACATATTTCATAAGCATAGTATCAGAACTTACATTATAATCACCTAACCAAAGATTTAAAAAACCAGATGAATCTTCTTCAAAAAACATTTGATTAGTTCCCCAACGAGGCCAGTCTATATTATCAGATTGTGGCAAAGACAAATCTACATAAGAAAAAGAACCAGACCCAAAAGGTTTTGTATAAACGCGTGGTATACCACCATAAGAATACCAACCATAATGATAAGCTGCTATTTGGATATTATTATTAGAATCTATAAAAATAGCAGCAGGTCTCCAACCTTGAAATGTTCTATTTTGATAATCAATTACTGTCTCTTGCCAAGAACCACTTTCGTTTGTGGTATAAACAAAATTACTATACATATCTTCACTGCTAACAGGAGGCCATTTTATAACTTGAAAAAAGTTATTGTAAGCAATATGTAACTTATTGTTTGCATCAAAAACAGCAAATATATCAACACCAGTTCCACCAGATCCATTACCATTATGAGCAAATGGTCCTGCTATTGTTTCTGGAGAAGACCATAATCCAGAATTAGAATCATAAATAGATATTTTTAAATAATTATCTTGAGTAAAAATATAATTTAAAATTCCATTATTATCTTCAATTAATTTACCACTATCAAAATATTGATGTTGAGTATCCAAATTATTAGCATTAAAAGTAGGGTTCATTGAAGCTTGACTTAACAATTGCAAATTGCCATCAGATGTAGCAACAACATTATCAAGAAAAACTCCACCTGATGTAAAATCTTCATAAGTAGTCCAAGTATGTGAATTTGATCCAGCTTGAACAGTTTCTGCTTTTGGAGAAAATATATTAGGTAAAATATATTGTATAAAAGTAAAAACAATAAAAGAAACAACAAAACCCACTACTGCCGCAAAATGTATAGAAGTAGATTTAGGAGAGATAGACCACTTATAATAAGTAGCTGATTTAGCTCTCAAATAGTTATGTACAGGACTAAACAGCGGAATATCAACTCTTGTTGAGTTATGTATTCTTTCTGCTTCTTCT
>JAWABG010000091.1:0-6345 GCA_038884715.1 Candidatus Woesearchaeota archaeon
TGACTGGGATCGAATACAATAAAAAATGGGGATACAATTATTAATATTGAAGCTAAGATTCTAATTATGTCTGACTTTCCCATATATATACCTATTATTATATTATAAGATTATTATCTCTATATGCGACATTAGTGGAATACTTAATTTTATAGCTTAGAAACCCGAATTATTCATTGAGTCAAAAAAATGCTTAATAATTTTTTTTAGTTCTATAATTTTTTCAAACTACAACCTTCACTACCAGCCACTCCTTCAAGAAACCAGATATTTGTTGTTTTATAGAATCTAAGCGTGGGCTTAAAGGACTGATTATATTTATCGTCCGTCAGTTGTGCTTTGATTACTATTTTAATCTCATCTTCCGATTGTATAGTGTAAGTTCCAGTATAATGGATTGTTTGACCATCACTAACTTGCTGCATTTCCAATGAAGTACCTGAAATCTCAATATGCCACTTTGAAGAAGCCATTGGGATCATCTGATTCCCAAATTTCATTGAGTATGAAGGTTCTTCTCCAGTAAAGATTCCGAGTGATTCAGAAGGTAAAAAAAATTTATGTTCGATTGCTTTATTAATTACTTCCGTATGTTCTGTTTTATCGGTTTGCTCGTTTTTCTGACAGCTAACAGTTAGTATTTGAGACAGAGTTATTATTATGACCACAACTATTTGTGTTTTCTTTCTACCATAACTCATAACTACTCATACAAGTTTAAATTATAAATAAACTTACGCGCTTCTCCGTTGTCCTGAAAATTATATTTTTTATAAATATCATAAAGTTCTTTAATTACACTGTAATATGAAGAAGCCTTGTTTTCTTTTAGGAACGTCTCATAACTTTTTTTTAACTCATTATCTAATTTATTCGATTCCCAGTCAAACACCGGCGAATTATCTAATCCAGCTAAGTAAATACTCAAAAACCATTTTAAGTTTGGTTCGATTTCTTTTGTTGTTTCCTGAAGGTTTGGATATTTACGTGCAAAAGTTTCAAAACGAATTATTTTTTTTCTTAGTTCTTCCCAGGATATTTGAAGTCCTGCATCTATTTGAATTGGAGAAACTTCTTCTTTCATAAATCGGATAAATTCGGCCAAGTCAAATTGATAATTTTGCGTCATATCAATAAGAAAGTCAAAATTTTCATCTAAGTAATATCCGTCCACGTCATCTCCGGAAATTTTTATTCCACATTTTATATATTTAGTTATATCCTTCAGTTGATTTGAGTATTTCTTCTTTATTCGATCCTTCGCTATTTTATTTAGTTTCTCAAAACCAGAAAGAGGATTATCAAATGTACCAGTAAGAACTCTATGAAATTCTGGTTCCTCAAAAATCACATTACTTATTTTAATAAAAGATTTTTCATTGATTGCATAAATGACCTTATTATAAAATTCTCTAAACATTCTGAAACCCTGTTCTGCATTTTTATCATTATTCCGAAAAAATGCATAATATTTTTCTTTGGCGGTTAAAATGGATTCTGCATTTGTATCTTTTAAACTTTGAAGTGTATTGCTATACTTTATTAAATTGTCTTTTTCCAATGATTCCTGTCCAATTGTTGATTCAGTGAATAGAAAAAGGAAACTAAGTGATATCAAGAATTTCTTAATTTGTTTTACATTATATGATAACATTTGAATCACCATTTTATTTAAAATTTTACTTAACCACTACCAAAAAATAAACTACATTTATAGAAAAAGTTTTTTTAATAAAATTTAATTTTAATAATCAAAATAATACCTTAACCGACCCTGATAGTTGTAACTTTTACATCACCTTACTTTTCTCCAAAGCTGACCATTAATTATAATTCCCCTGACTTCGAATTTCTCATCCTTTCCATTGTATGAATTGTTAATGGTTTTATTCTTTTTGTTGATTGATATTTTTGCAGAAAAAATATTTTGTCCATCCATATAGAACTCAATTGAGTTGCCTCTTAGTGCCCATTTGCCGAAGGCCGGACCTCCATCTGGTAAAAAAGGATCTTCCATTTCAAAACTTCCCCCATAATACAATTCAATTGTGGCATCGGCTGCATTATATAAACCTCTGCCAGTATATAACCCTTCTACATCGGCTTCCGATATTTCATAAGATTTCTGCGTAACAGAGTTTTTATTATTTTTTTCACAACCAATTAAAAATGAAAATATTATTATCACAAATAAACAACTAAATATTGATTTCATTTTATTGCTCCAAAAGATTATTAATAATAATTTTTTCATTAGAGTGTTGTTTGTTCTCTAGTCGTTTGGGATATAATTCAAAAAGGATATTTATTAACCCTGCCTTAAATCTATTTATCATTTTATTTCATTTAATAAGTTTATTAAATCAAAGAAACCAAAAGAAGAACCAAAAAAACCGAATCCCCATGCAAACATCCAGACAGCATCAAAAAGAGAAAAATACGCTAATGTATTATGCTTTTTGTTAATACCTATGTAAAATGCCAACAAACAAAATATTCCCGTAATAATCTCAAGAAGATGGCTAGAAGTACCCAAAAAAATAACCCATGCGAGGGCATTGATTAACCATCCTGACCATAGTGGCAATTGTTTAAGCATTTTAACTATTTTTTTCACCCCCATATTCTCGTTAACATTTATTATTTCTTTTTTTATTTCCATTTCAATACTCCTTATAATAATGATATTGATATTATTTTTAATTTGTGTATCATTTATCGGGAACTCTAAAAACCAAATGAAGGTTTATTTTTAGAGATTTTTAGAAAAGCATTGCTTAAACGTGATGTTAATTCGATATATCTATCCAGTTGATTAGATGAAAATTCATATGTCTCTTTTAACTCCTCTGCTTTTTCTGAAAATTTTAGTGTGGCTTGATTTAACTCGTTAATATCGTTAAAGGTAATTGTGCTACTATTTGCTTTAGATTCCCACTTTTCAACTACATTTTCGTACTCATCTAAAAATTCATCGATAGGATTAGAGGAACATCCTATGAATCCAAATATAAATATGACTGTCACAACCGTAATTTTTTTCATTGTAGTTTTCCTTATAAGTTTTTTAATGTTTCTTAAAAATCCATTTACCACACCATTTACACCTCATTGCATTTTTACTAATTTCCTTTTGGCAATGAGGACAGTATTTGATTTTTTTCCGCTCAAATAATTTTAGTAATTTCATTTTTTATAAACCTCCGGTCCCCCAGAACCGGAGAAACAGAATATTGGGGGACAACCAATTATTCTTAATAATTAAATTAATAAAAAAGGAGAGAAAGCTTATGCCTGTATTTTGTAGCTGTAATGAATTAATAAAGCCGGGAAAGTAACTCGTCAATTACCAACCCGGCAGTAACTACGGACATTATCTAATTATGTGACTCGGTAATGCCCGTTTTCAAAAACAAAAATAAGGAAAAAAATCATGAAAAGATTATTTCTTTTTATCATAATAGTTTCTTCTATACTATTTACTTCAATATTAGAATTGAAATCTTGTCCTTCCGGTGAAGGTTGGGGGACTGATTCTGTTATAACAACAGTAAGAAATTCTGAGGATGATTATTGTACAGTAGTAATTTGGTATTGTATTAAACAATGGACTGATGAATTTGGAACAATTCATTTTGATATGGTATTAGATTACTGGTATTTTACTGATCAGATGTGTGCATCTTATATGCGTTATAATAATGAATTTTGGGCAGATCTGGATAAAGCCATCTGGTATGATATGTTTAAAGAACATTCCCATGCATTTCCACCATGTTCAACAGGTAATGATAGGTTAATTGTTACTATCTCATTAACTCATTGTTATAAAATTGTTAATGATATGGTGCAAATGGTTTGTAAAATGGTGCCTTGTCAGGAAGATTTATTATGTCAGAAAATATATTCTGTATGCATTGAAGATTATGGACCACCTGTTTTATTGAGAAAAGACTTGATAAGTGAATTTCATGGTCCAAGTCTCTGCCCGGATATGCCGGAAATGTTAGATCCTAATTACTATCCGCCAACACAATCATGGGAAACACCTTGTTACACTCCTACTTGGTGCGATTAGTATAATTTTATTATTAAGGAGGTATTTAATTTTTATACTCCCTTATCATATTAAAATAAATATTTAAATAGAAGTAGAGTTAAATGATATGAAAAATAACATTTATAAATTTTGTAAATATTTAAAATTATTGATTATTATTTTCATTATTTCTCAATCTGATAAGACATTGGCTAATTTACCATTTGATTATGAGCGACTTAGTGTTAATTTTAATGGTGTTGCATATAACGGCAGTAGTATTATTTGTTATGGAGATGGCGGAATCATTTTAAGGTCAACCGACGGAGGACATAAATGGGAACAGAAGAAAATAGCAGATGATGTATATTCCATTACCAAAGTTATGGCTTATGGTAATTCTTACTTTGGGTTGCTTGACAGCAATTTTATTGTTTTTTCGACAGATAACGGAAAAAATTGGGATAAAATTAATATTAATGATAAAACAAAGTTTTATGATTTCGATTTAGATAGTAATTTTATTTATTTTCTTTCAAATAGTCAAATAAAAATTTATGATTTAGATATGAAAGAAATAGAAGTATTTGGATTAGATTCTAATTGCAATGCCCGTCTGATAAAGAATTACAAGTATTATTTTATTCTTTCGGATGATAGCTGCAGAATTTATTTTATTGGTAAAACTTGGGATGTTGATAGTCATTCATTTGATTTCCGCAAGGATTTTTCATTGAATAATTCCGATAAAATTGAAAAGATAGAAATTTCAAATAATGAAATTTTTGTTTTAATTTCCGGAACTATTTATAAATCCACTGATGCCGGGTCTTCTTTCAAAAAGTTGTTTGATAAAATCAATCTTTTTGAAATTTATAAAGATAAAGTATATAACGTTAACTCAAGAGCTTACTATTTGGAAAATATTTCTTATATTGATTTTTATAAAGAAGAACAAGGGACATTAAAAAAAATAAATAATGATAATATTACAAGATATGTTTCTTCACAGTTTTATACCGGCTTCAAATTTATTAACGATGATACAATCATTGCTGTTGGAAAACAAAAATTAATCAATATTTCTCATGATGGAGGTAAAAACTGGAATTTTATTTCCAGTCTGGGAATTGTTAATTATTTATTTAGTTATTGGGTTAACGATTCACTCGGTTATTTTTATACCGACAAATATCAGATTTCAAAAACTACAAATGGAGGGATAACATGGCTCCCTCAAGTCTATAATTACCAAAGGAAGGGTTCTTATGAAATCAGTTTACCGGATGCATGGTATATTGATAATAAAGGTTATGTTATACTGTTTGCAAGCACTAATTTGCAAAAACAGGATAATTTTCTATTTTCCAAAGATTTTGGAGAAAACTATATAACAATATCAAATTCAAAACTTATAGGTTATATTGATGATATATATAGACCAGTAATAATAAAAAAAGATTCCTGTTTCTTGCTTTTTTATTGTGTAAAAGGTTACAGAAGCACTCATACTTTAATTTTTGAACTAGACTCGAACCTAACGGCAGTAGATAAAAAACAGATAGATTCTATTTCAATTATTTTTGCAAAAAATGATATTGAAAATAATAAGATAGTAGCTATAGGTATTGAGAAAAGGTATCCTAACGGTAAAGACAGCTATGATAGTGTTAATTTCTTACTTATGTATTCTTATGACGAAGGCAAAACCTGGCTCAATGCAATTAAATTTAATATTGAACATCGGTTTATTCAATATACTGAAATTGATAATTATATTTTCTTTTACAGTTATATACAAGATAGAATTGAACCTAAAAGAATTATTTCATCAATTGATATTCTTGATTTAAAAAATAAAATATTTTACCCAAGAACCTTCAGTGATACTTTATCTTTAAGAAACTTCTTTACGTTAAAAGATGCTATATATTCACCTTCGAATTTTATGTTGATTATGAACAATGATTTAACCAAACATCCTTACAAATGGGAAAAGGTTAGTATGAACCAGTTCTTTTCAATAGGCGCTAAATATTCGAATAATAATATAATGTATGGTGTTGCCGGTTTTGAACCATTAAAAAGTAATTTATATAAGTTTACACCCCTGATTCCCGATAAAGTGGAAGAAGAGAAAATAAATTACCCGGTTTATTTCTGGCCCATGAATCCTTATCCGATGCCGGCTAAAAATCAAATTTTCTGTCATATATTTACAAGCATGAATTTTAATACGGATAATTCCAGTGTTGCTGTATATGACATAAACGGAAAAAGTGTATCGGAAAAATCCGATATAATAA
>JAWABG010000092.1:0-6271 GCA_038884715.1 Candidatus Woesearchaeota archaeon
GTATTTTAGTTGAATTATTATTTTCTCAATAATAACTATTTAATGATTAAATGGTAATTCAAAATTAAGCACAGTTAATTAATCTGGATTTATAAAAATTTCCTTTAAAAACATCTACCAAATTCGATCTATCAGAAATCAAAATTGATTGTTCTTAAAAAATCAAAGCCTTAATATCCTTCATTATCAGAAGAACAAATTGTTCAGTTGCAGAAATGCAAAGAGGCGTTACTGAATGAAAAAGGTTGAAACCAGAAATTGTTATGAAAAAGTTTTATTAGTTATATGTACCAACGCTGGTCTTCCTTTCCAATTTCAGTATGCTTAACCTAAAATTCTTTTGCTAATATCAGGTTTAATGAAAATAAAAATAACATCACAATGATGGCAGTACTTTTTTATATAATCTTCAATACTTTTTACTAAATTGAAGTTATCGGATAGTTTCGGTAGTTATGATTTAATATTTGTTGGAAACTTAACGGTATGGCTGCTAATCCGCCGCGCAGTACAGCAAAGTAGCTTAACTTACCAACGCCAATAATTAATAAAAATTTTTTAACAGAACAAACTTGAACAGCAACCTTGTTTATTTAAACTAACTTTAACAACCAAAACCGACCGCATCGAAGAGGCGGTCGGCTTGAAGAACGGGTTATGCGTTAAATATTTATTCGGTTATTTAAAATGAAATTATTCTCTTCCACTTTCATCGTTCTCAGGAATGTTTTATAAGAATCATTACCCATCTCATAAAAGTCTTTGCTTCTTACTACAGTAGTCAAAGACGTAGGCAAACCGGCTAATTTTTTTTCAACATATTTCTCATAAATTATTTCTGTCAAACCTCGTATGAATTCTTCAATCTTGTCTTTTGGGATATTAAATACAATTTTTTGATTCTCATCAATCACAATTAGTTTTCTTAATTGGAATATCAAAACTGGAAAAATATGCTCTATGTTATAATTAACGGTAGTACGAATTAATTTTTCCAATTTTTGGTCATTGCTTTTAAATTTCAATAATTCTCTTCCTATAACAGAATCATCTAATTCATCGTGCAATGCAAGCTCTTTATATTTTCTAACTAACTCTCTTTTATGTTTATCAAGTGAGGGTTTAACATATTTTTCCCTTATATCAAAAAGAAATGGAACCAAATGAGGAATAATTGGGATTTCTTTTTTCTTTCTATACTTCTTTAGTAATTTTTCAAAAAGCTTATAGATAGGATCTCTTTGATTTGTATAATGATATATTTCTTTATCCTTAGTAATTATTCCAGTTGCAATAATAGGACGTAACAAAGTTAATATATGCACCTTATCTTTTTGTTCTAATACTTCTCCAAGTCTATATTCTATTTGATACTTATTTTTGTATGTGTTAATAAATACGTTGAATACTTTTTTTTCTAATTCAATTTTGTATTTGTTACCAAAAATATCATCCGTTTTAACTTTTTGAGTATCATTATTAGCTTCGGCTATCATAGTTCCAACCAAATAAGAATCAGGGTCATTTTCTAAATCTTTTATTATATGGTTAACAATGTTTAATTGAATTCTGATCTTGGAATTAAGGAAATCATCTAACTTTAAACTTTTAAACAAATCATTATATTTTTTATTCTTTGTTAAAAAGGATGAAACTTGATTTACTTTATTAAAACGCACATAATGTAAAATTCTTTGAGCTTTTGCATTTGTTGAAAAATATTTTGTGGCTAGTAATTTAATTTGGTCTTGTTTTATGGGGGAAACATCCTTTTTGTCAAACAGTAATTTCAGCAAAAAAATAATTAAAATAATGAACCTAGTCTGATTGCCATTAGTAAGGCAACACTCATCGTATTTAACAATATTTTTACTATCTGTACTACCATTAAGTATAGAAACAATTACTCCAGAATGTAGAAATCTAAAAAGGTTTTTAGGATTTTCGAGTAAACTTTTAATAATACTTACATTTGATTTCCTTAAACCATTAAATTCTCGTGGATTACTACCAGCATCGGTATCTCTATAATCAAGAAACAGAATTTCAGAGAATGGTACCTCACCCATAATTGTTTTATTATCCTTTGAAACATAAAATGGTTCTGAGAAATGTAATTCATTTTTGTTAGAATGAGAATTTAATGAATCAATTATTCTATCCATTTTTATACTCCCAATTTTCTTCTCATCACTATTGATATTAATACAAAATTGTGCAAAAGTGATTCGAAATATCTTCCATTATTTTTTAATAGAAAAATGCCAGGCTCAACAAATTTTGTGTAACCATATTTGCTATTATAAGACATTTGAAGTTTCCTTTTTGAATATGTTGAATAATGAGATAAATAGTTTCGAAGATTATAAGTGAAATTTAATTTCTGTATCTGTTCATTTGTTATACTCTCAAAAGGATTTACAGAAGGGTGAATTATTTTATAAAAGAAGCTTCTCAAAGATTTTAAATCGTGAAAATCTTTGTACTTATCGCCAAATAATATTGCTCTTATCAAATTCACATTAATGATTGTACTTTTTGGCAAATCATAATAATTTTTGAAAGATTCAGATTTTTTTTTAATTAATAAAATAATTTCTTTTTCCAAGAAGTATTCCCAATAAGAACAACTTCTCAATAAAAACGATTCTAATAACATCGATTGAAGATGCTTATCATTACTCCCCTTAATGTAAAAGTTACCAGAT
This sequence comes from Candidatus Woesearchaeota archaeon, assembly GCA_038884715.1. Classification (GTDB taxonomy): domain Archaea; phylum Nanobdellota; class Nanobdellia; order Woesearchaeales; family UBA9642; genus JAWABG01. The sequence continues at coordinate 2,709 of JAWABG010000092.1, forward strand.
ATTATTTCTAAACCATTCTTTATTAGGTCTGAAACATTTTTCTCGAGTAAATGATGATTCTTTTTAAATTGACTCATAAAATAATATGTGCAAAACAACATTGCTGCTAACCGGCAGTCCAGACCGAGATTGCCGAGTAGTTACAATTATTATTTATAAAAATGTTTCTTAGAACAACCTAACTTAAAAAGCAACTAAACTTTTTGAACACAACTTTATAATTTCACAGATTTCGCACTGAAGAACGCTGTCCGTATTAAGCGGCAGGTTAGCTGTGTTTTTACTTTAATAAGCCATCAAATGGAAATAAAAGAATTAAATTGTCTAAATGATTTATTCTATAATAAATCTTTAATTTATCATATTGTTCGGTAAAGTGTTTAATTAAAAACTGCTTTATATTTCCTTGATATAAGGTTTTAAAATGGTCTTTTCCAACTACTATTGAACCATATGGAGTTGAAAAATTTTTATGTCTAAAAATAATATCATCCAAAATGATGTTAAATGATTCCTTTGCTGAAGGAAACTTGTTAATTGCTTTGTTTCTGAATGGTATATACAAATTTTTCGAGTACAATGACTCTGTCTGGAATACCCATTTTATTTTCCAAGTATCTTTTTTTGAAAATTCAATACAAAGTGAGTTAGGTAAGAAGGATAAAATTGTTATTAATCTAAACATTACATAATGCCAATCTAATTGATATTTTGCTGAAAGATGAAAAATGAATTTTAGAAATGATTCATTACGCTTCCTTAGAGAGTTATTTTCAAAAGTGTAATATTTAATTTCCTCTGAAATAAACCTTCTAGGTAGTAATAAACAAAGAGCTATAAAGTCGCATATGTCTTCAAGTTGTTTCGAACCGTATGAAAGATTTAGTATCCTTTTATATTCATTATCTTCATAATTATAGAACAAAGTATGTGCTATCTCGTGTGCAATTATAAATTTTTTCTCAGAATCGTTTATTACTTGGTTCTCGTCAATTATAATTTCAAATTTATCTTTAGATTTGTTAAGACTCGCCTTAAAAATACTTTTATTCTTCGACGATTTAAGAACAACGGTAGTGTTTTGGTATTTTAATAAATTTTTTAGGTCAACTACATTTTTAGTTGTTGTTTTATCCACTAATTCTTGCGCTTTCGATTCAGCCCATTCAATGAATGGAAGACCTAATGAAATAGGGGAAATAACTTTGTCAAGTTTTTTAAGATTTTCTATTCTTACTAATGCCATATTTTATACATATCCCATTTACTGTATCTCGCAATTTGTCTACAGTATGTTCTCCATAATTATCTTTTAACACTTCATTAAAAAAAGATTCTTTAATTTTATCATATTTTGGAATAACTAAGCTATCAATTTCAAATGATTTTCTAATTTCATATTCTAACCAATCTTCCAGTGATTCTTTTTCCTTAGAAAGTTTTTGCTGTTTTGAAAAGCACAATTTATCATTAAAATATTTTTTAATAGAATCATCTTTATCTTTTATAAGTGGATTAATATAAACCCTAAAAGCCCAGAGTTTTTGATGAGATTCGAGAATATTTTTCAATTTTCTGTCGGTTAACTCATTATGCTTACAATCAGCTAATGGTTGATGTTTACCTTGCCAAAATACATTCATTTGTGCTAGTTTCATCTGCATAGTATTTTGGGGGCAATGAATAAGTATATCCCCATCTTCAATTCCGTAGCGATCACAAATTTCCTTTTCAACTTTATAACGATTATCGGGATTTTTATAAAAATCATTCTCAATAGATTCTAGAATATCAGTATCACTTATTTCATATTGTTCAGCTTCTATTTTTTCTCTAGTTTTTTGATAAGAAGAAGCTTTCCACAAGTTCCGCTGTTCAAATGCATTTGTTAACTTTATTACAGAGTTATTACCTTTTTCTTGAAGGGTATAAATCAGTTTTTCATCACCCATTTCATATAAATCTTGGAGTTTTAATTTCCCATCAATTTTCGCTCTATAAACAGCTCCAGCAATCATTGACCCAGACGCAAGTTTTGTATGGTGGAAATAAACAATTTCACCTAGTTTATATCTATATTCAAGAAGCAGAATCAATTCATTTAATAAATCAGGTCGAGGTTTATCTCCTTTTTTATTAGAGAGACGGACTGCGGTTCTTTTTACCCTAAATTCGCTCTCTATTGTACTTGAACCTTTGTTTTTCAATAATCCTTTTTCTGCAATAGAATTGTAATCATTTTCTTTTTCAGGGAATAATTCATTTTGATGTTTAAACTCCGGTTCCTTTTTATTTTCTACCTTATGCTTAATTACATCTTCAAATAAATATAAATAATTAAGAAATCTATAGTCTAATCCAAGAGGTAAATCACAGAAATAACTATCTCTTTGTAAATAATCTAGTAAATCAGCACATACTGTATTATTTACGATATCATAGATAAATAAATCTTCACCTAGTAGATGTTGCGTTTCCTTAGTAGTGTTCAATATTTTAAATAATTTATTATATAAATCTTCGCCTAACCCCTCTTTGCTCGTTAGTAATATTTTGCCTATCGTGCTATCTCTACCAATTAATCTATCCATTCTAGTTTGATCTTCATCGTGTCGCGGAAAAATATTGAACTCATCTTCGATCGTGTGGCCATATGGTAAATGCCCAATATCGTGAAGAAGGGCAACCAAACGAATCAGTTGTTCTTGCTCCTTAGTAATAGTAGATTCTTTTTCATCATTGTGTCGATTTTCTCGTATGCATCGTATCATCTTATTAGCCATATGGAGGGTACCAAGGGAGTGCACAAATCTATTGTGCAAAGCAGTTGGAAAAACTAAATCACTACTTCCAAGTTGTCGTAATCTTCTTAGTCTTTGAAATGCAGGAGTATCTATAATAAGTGTTTCCAGCTTATTTAGAAAAACATCATGACTGACAGCAATTCTAATAGTTTTATAAGGAACTAAATTTATGCTCATAACAATTCTCCTATCTAAATTAAACAGCTGGTCAATAATTAACCCGCCAATAAATATCATTATCTGGAATGATATCTACCAGCGTTTTGTTTACTTTTAATTAAAAATCTTAATTTCTTGCTTGTTGTTATTCCTACCTAAACAGTTCTTTCTATCGTTAGTCAAAATAAAACTAATAGTGAATTGTGCATAAGCATTAATCTTGTAGCCTGGTTTCTGAGGTGTTACCGGAAATGAAGAAATATTTAGCTTCCCTCTTTGCAAAAAATATTCCCTTAAAATTTCTAATTGAACCTAAAAAATTTTCTTCGTTGTGTCAACATTTTATCTAAAAATTTTTGATTGGTAAGAGGCAAATAAAAGTTTTGTTCATCACAAATGATGCGTAAGAACCAGATTGGCATTCAACTATTCAATCATCCAATCATCCACCCATCCAATTTTACCTGCCGGAGGCAGGCATTCATCCATTCAATCTAATTTTTTCTTTCTGATTGATTTACAATTAGCAATATCTGATATTTATTATGACTTCTTTGACTTTGAGAAATGAATCTTCTTACTAATAAGAAAAGGGTTGCT
>JAWABG010000093.1:0-6257 GCA_038884715.1 Candidatus Woesearchaeota archaeon
AACATTAACATAACTTAAGGTCGAAAAAAAAAGGAATATGTGAAAAAATGTGATTGGATCAAAAAAAGTATTAATAATAAAACAAATAATTTTTGAGCATAAAAACTATGTATTTTCTTTATGAAAAAGTAAAAAATTATAAATAAAATAATTGATGATAATAGACTAATACTCCTTAAAGCAAATAAAGAAATATCAAATAAAAAAATTGATAAAGCACCTGTTATTACGAACAATTTATGATAATGGAACTGTCTGACTTCCCAATCAAACCCTAATCCTCTGAACATCTCTGATTTAACATATCCAATCTTGGATAACCAATAGGAATGCTCAGCAATTATTGCTTCATCGCCATTTATTTCTCTAAAAAATAGACTAGTAACGTAAAAAATGATTACTACGAAAAGAATTATTTTGATGTATTTTTCCACATCAAAAATCAATTCTTTATTTTTTGAAAAAAGAGTAGAAAGTATTTATCGCTTTTGATGTTGCAGTAATGAACGAAGCGGCTCTATTAACTGGAGGAGCTATTTTATTATATAAATCATTTGATAACTTTGAAAATGGTTGAAAAATATTACTAACTTCATCAATTTCATTTTCAAGTTTTTGAGTAGTATTCTGAATTTGCTCAGATAACTCATCAATATTCTTTAAAGAAATAATTGCCTGTTCTTTAAAATCAGTAATATCTTTTGTTATCATTTTCATTGATTTGGATATTTCATCAGTTAACTTTATCATAGCATTTGAAGCTTCGTCCATTAATTTTTTTGCTGAACGCAAAGATATAACAACATACATTGTAAGAATAACTACAGATAATAATGCAATAATTGCAACAATTTTTATTGCAAAGTCAAGATCTATGACCATAGTAACTCCGTTTATTCTTCTTCAGTAGATTTTAGCTCAGCTTTGAAAGCTTCAACACTTGCTTTAGCTGCATCACGTAAAGTATCAATTTTTTCTTGAACTATTTCTTTAGCAGAAGAAGCTTTCATTTTTGCTTCATTAAGCACTTTTTCGGCGTTATGCAATAGTGCATCTGCTTGAACCTTTGCTTCACTTATAATTTTCTTAGCTTTTTCTTTGCCTTCATTAATAACAGAGCTAACATTTGTATTAACTTTTGATTCGACCTGATTAAAAAGGTCTGAAGCTTTTCCATAAATTTCGCTTGATTTCTCGGCAATATCCTGCCTCAATTCTTTTCCACTTTTTGGAGCTAATAGTAATGCAGTTATTGCTCCTATAGCCCCACCAATAATAGTTCCAAATATGAAACCTTTAGTAAAATTAGCATCTGAACTCATAATACCTCCTTAATAATTACCAATTTTCGGGTAAAGTTGTTAATTTATTTTGTGATTTAAGTATCAACTCAGAAATTTCTCTAATTGCTCCATCTCCACCTTTATTTATACAAATATAATCAACATTCTCCTTAATAATATCAACTGCATTTTGAGGACAAGCAGAAAAGCCAACTATCCTTATAGCTGGCAAATCATTTACATCATCTCCTATATAAGCAATTTTTTCAAGTTGAATAGATAGTTTCTTAGAAAGTTCAAGAATTGCATTACCTTTGTTTCTCGAACCGGTAATTACTTCTTCAATTCTTAATTTTTTTGCTCTTGCCAAAACAATTGGAGTATCCTCAGTTGTAACAATAGCGGTTTTAATATTGCCCAACTTTAAAAGTTCGATACCCATACCATCACGTATCGAAAATTTTTTAAATTCTTCTCCTTTAGCGGAATAGTAGACACAGCTGTCGGTCATTGTTCCGTCAACATCCATTATAAGCAATTCGATATCCTTCAGCTTTTGTTGAAGATTTTCGTCAATATGCATATTTTTCTTAAATTTGATTTTAATATTATAACAACTTATTAAACGAACTAATAAAAAAAAACTTTTTATGGAGAAAAAAAAATTTATTAATGTTCATATAAAAATTAGAGAAGAGGATTATGATATAGCTATAGGATTGATTTCACAACTATCAATATTAGGCATTCAAGAATGTAATGATGAATTAATTGTTTCTTTTAATTATGACAAATTCGATAATGCAATTCGGAATACTATTAATAAGATTTTAAATGATATAAATAAAAATTCTAAGATTATAAAAGAAGAAATAATAGAAGAAAAAAATTGGAATGAAGAATGGGAAGCTAATATCGAACCAATAAAAATTGGCGATAATATTGTCATAACACCTTTATGGAAAGCAAATGAAATCAATTCAAAAATAAAAATTATTATTAATCCTAAAATGGCTTTTGGCACAGGAAGCCATGCTACAACTAAACTTATGTGTTTATTATTGGAAAAAACAGTTTCAAAAGGTTCTAATTGGATAGATATTGGTACAGGAACTAGTATATTATCAATACTTGCCGTCAAGCTTGGAGCTGATAAAGTTTTAGCGATTGATAATGATCATTGGTCAATAGAAAATGCTAAAGAAAACCTAGTATTAAATAATGCTGATAATAATGTGGAATTAATACAAGCTGATATTAAAGATTTTAACTTACCTATGGCTCACGGTATTTGTGCTAATTTATCTATTGCATTAATACAAAAATGTTGGCAAAAATTTTACTATTCTTTAATTAATAAATCTGGTGATCTCCTTATTTCAGGTATTCTAATATATGATAGAGATGAGGTATTAATAAATGCCCGTAAGAATAGATTCGAATTAGTCGGGTATTTACAAGAAGATGAATGGTTAGCACTTCATTTTAAAATCAAGGAAAATTAATGAAAAGTGAACGCATTATTTCAGCAATTGATATTGGTTCTAACACTATTCTAATGCTTGTAGCTAAAGATTTGGGTAATAAAAGATATGAAATTCTTGCAGACAAGCATTCTATTGCCCGCCTCAGTGAAGGGCTTTCAGAAACAGGTGTAATTAATGACCAAGCTATCGAAAGAGCAAAAAAAATACTAAAAGAATATAAGGACGTTTGCGATCTTTTTGGAGTAAGCACAATAAAAAGTGTAGCTACATCAGCAATAAGAGAAGCGAAAAATGGAACAGAAGTTTCATTAATCCTAAGTAATGTAATTGGATTTCCTATTGAAATCATCTCTGGAGAAGAAGAAGCTAATTTAAGCTTTTCAGGTACAATAGAAAATGAAGAGAACTCAACAGTTATAGATATTGGTGGTGGAAGCACAGAATTTGTAAATGGAGAAAACGAGGAAATTTTATACAAAAAGAGTATAAAAATAGGCGCTGTAAAAATAACAGAAAAATTCTTTCCTAAACATCCGCCAAACGATAATCAAATAAACCATGCAATTGACTATATTGAGGAAAATTTAGAAACGCTAAATAAATCTAAACTTCAAGGGATTCTATATGCTGTTGCAGGCACTCCTACAACTCTTGCTGCTATAACTAAAGGTGTAAAAGAATATGACTTTAATCAAATTAATGGAATAATAATTACTACTAATATATTGACAAAATTATTTGAGGAATTTTTATCTCGTTCAGTTCAAGATATTGTAGAAAGATACAAAATACATCCTAAAAGAGCTGATGTGATAACTGCTGGTACTTTATTACTAAGACAAATACTTCAATTTTTACAAAAGGATTACTTCATTACAAGTGCAAAGGGATTAAGATTTGGTGTTTTAAAAACAATCTTAAATTAAATATATTTTTATTTAACATATACATATTTACATATTGTTATTGTAAATAAAATTTTTTAATTTTGTTTTTTACATCATAACTAAACTAATTTTTTATTTATAATTAAGGAGATTTCTATGTTAAAATTCACAAAAGTTTTTACTTTATTAATTATTTTTGGCTTTCTTATTTTAACAACATCTTGCCAGAAAAACCAGAATTCATCTAATTCTCCAGTATTAAATCTTGAATTATCAAAAACCAATTTGAGAGACGTGGCAAATAAAATCGCTTCTGACCAAACTATAACTACAGAGGAAGTTCAATTATTCTCAGCTGGTTTAGCCAACTATACTTCATTCCAAGACTCTTCATTAGATAAGAAAAAAGTTAAGGACATTATAGAATACCAAAAAAATAAGAATAGACAAACAGCTATTGATGGTCTAAAGAATGCCTCAAATGTAATTGTTGTTAGGTTAAATACTACATCACAGTTTTTACAGATTAAGTCTACTGCTATTGGACCAGATAGCATTAAGTATAATCAAGTATGGTTCAGATTTAAAAACGATCTCGACGAGGATATTGAAGCAATGGGTGGTGAATTAGTTTTAGTATATGTAGATCCTTCAAATCCCAAAATTCCTGCTAGTGGTTATCGTTTTAATCCTTTACCATTTACTTATAAGACACCTGTTAAAGCCAAATCTGAAGTAGATTTTCCAATTAATATTCCACATAATGAAAAAGAAGATTTATCCATTCTTCTAAGAGAAAAGGGAACTAATTTCTTTAGAGCTGGAATTCAAATTAACCAAGTCTTATTTAAAGATAATGTAAAGTCTGAGCAAAAAGAAGAAAAGAAATAATATAATTTTAATTATGATTTATATAAATCCCGTTTCATTAATATGAACGGGATTTATTTATTTAACAAAGTTAATAGCTCAGTTTCTGTAATGATTTTAACTCCAAGTTGTTTTGCTTTTGAAAATTTTGATCCCGGATTTTTTCCCAATATCAAATAAGTAGTATGTTTACTAACGCTACTGCTTACTTTTCCTCCATTTTCTTCTATGTATTCTTTAGCTTTTTCTCTTGTCATTGAGTCAAGTTCTCCACTAATTACAAATATCATCCCCTCCAAAGGTTTTCTTTCTTGATCATAATTTTTTTCATTATAGAGTTTTAATCCAGCTTTTTTGAGACGATCAACGATTTCTATATTCTTAGGATCATGGAAATAATTGATTATTGAATCAGCCATTTTTTCTCCGATTTCATAAATATTAAGTAGCCTTTCTTTACTTGCTTTTGAAAGGTTATCAATTGAATTGAATTCTTCAGCCAGAAGTTTTGATGTGGATTCTCCAATGAATTTTATACCTAAACCATACAGGATTTTATTAAATGGCTTCTTTTTACTTTCTTCTATTGAAACTAATAAATTTTCTACGCTTTTTTCTCCCCATCGTTCCAGAGTAATCAACTCGTCTTTTTTTAAGTGTAAAGAATATAAATCGGCAATATTCTTTAAAAATCCTAAATTTATTAATTGTTCAAATGTTTTTTCGCCTCCGATTATATTCATTGCTTGCCGAGAACAAAAATGTTCGATCCTCCTTTTGATTTGCCAAGGACATTCCGGATGTGTGCAATAATAGTTAGCTTCCCCTTCAAATTTTATAAGAGGACTTTTTATCTCACAAGGACATAAATTTGGAAAATCGAACGGAATAAGATCAGATGCCCTTTTTTCTAAAACTACCTGCAATATCTTAGGAATTATTTCTCCACCTTTTTCAATAATTACATAATCTCCAATTCTTATATCTTTCTCTTTTATAAAATCATAATTATGCAGTGTAGCTCGCTTTACAGTAGTTCCTGCTAAAAATACAGGCTCAAGCTCCGCAACAGGTGTTACTACACCAGTTCTTCCAACTTGTAGACTTATATTTAATAATTTAGTAACAGCATTCTCAGCTTCATATTTAAAAGCAATTGCCCATTTAGGCGAACGAGCTACAAAGCCAAGTCTTTTTTGCTGTTCTAAAGAATTTATTTTTATCACTACACCATCAATTTGATAGGGCAAATTAAAACGTTCTCTATTCCAATAGTCAATAAAATCATATAATTCATCAGGTGATTGACACAATTTTGTATGTTCTGAAACGGGCAATCCTAAATTTTTTATAATATTTAGATTATCGAAGTGCGAGTTTAGGTCAATTTCTTCAGAAAATAGATAATATAACACAATTTGCAACTTTCTTTTTGCTACTTGCTTAGGATCAAGTAGTTTTAATGTTCCTGCAGTCAGATTTCTTGGATTTGCATATTCTCTTTCACCATTTTCAATTCTTTTTTCGTTTATTTTTAAAAAATCCTCATTAAACATAAAAACTTCACCTCTTACTTCAAAATTTTTGAATGAAATTCCGTTTATTTCAATGGAATTCACACTCAAAGGAAGAGTTCTAATAGTTTTAATATTTTGAGTAATATCATCACCAACATATCCATCTCCTCTTGTTACAGCTTGCGAGAGCTTACCATCTTCATAAAGAATACT
>JAWABG010000094.1:0-6251 GCA_038884715.1 Candidatus Woesearchaeota archaeon
CTGAACTGCTAAGATCTGTTTGTTCATTGAGTGGTAAATCTGTTTGTTTACTCTCTGAACTGCTAAGATCTGTTTGTTCATTGAGTGGTAAATCTGTTTGTTTACTCTCTGAACTGCTAAGATCTGTTTGTTCATTGAGTGGTAAATCTGTTTGTTTACTCTCTGAACTGCTAAGATCTGTCTGTTCATTAATCAATAAATCTGTTTGTTTACTCTCTGAACTGCTAAGATCTGTTTGTTCATTAGTTTTAGGATTTATTTCTTCGAATTGTAAATTATCTAATAGTTTTGTTTCAGTCATGATTTTTATATTTTGTAAAAAAAATATAAAAATTAGGTATTTACAACAGGTAGAACAAATTATTTGCTTTTAATAAGAAATTTTGTAACCTTGAAAATAAGGTTCCTTTTTTCCTTATAACTAATTTAAATTCCTTTAGTGATAACCATGTAATTGCACATATTTCTAAATGTTTATAACTGTCTTTACTTTTAATTTCATTGTATTTTTTATTAAATGTTAAGCAAATTAAATTTGGATTAATATCTATATGTACAAAGATGATTAAGTTTTTATCATCATATATAACAGGACAGTCCTTAATATTTTCGTATGTAATATCTTCAAAAATTCCTAGAGTTTCTTCTTTAAACTCACGGATAGCTCCTTCAATTACATTTTCTGTTTTATAAATAATTCTTCCTCCAAAGTCAGTAAGATCATGCGTTCTTGAATCTAAACCCAATCCAAAATATAAAACTTTTTTTACTGTAGTATAGATAATTATACCAGCTCTTTCAGGTTTAGTATTTTTTAAATCTAAATTTTTAACAGTTGTTTTAATTACAAAGTTTCTATGTTTCATACAAGCTAAATGTAAATTAATTACTAGCTTTAACAAACATATTTAAGAACCAATAACCAAGAAAAATTCTTGTCAAATTAGAATCATTCAAAGGTCTAATTTCTGTTATACATGAACCTATTATATAGAGAATACAATACCAGAACAAACTTTCTAAATCTTCAACATCGCTATAATCAACATTTATTTTTTTAAGAAATTTAGTTATATAATTAGGAAGATTATTTTTATTCATTGGTTTTATATAAAAAGTTAAAAATTTAATTTATTTATTTCTTTAAAATATCCAATTCTTCTAATTTTTTCTTAATTTCTTCAATCAATGCTTTTTTCTTTTTTCCACTGCTTGGTATACTAAGTGAAGCAGCTATATCTTTAATTTCATTTAGAGAATATTGACCTTTCTTCTTTGAAGTTCTACCTTCAGATCTTAATAATCTATCTATATCTATCTTTTTGACTGATTCAAGTATTCTTTCTATCTGAGTCTTTGGTATATTGATGTTTTTACTTACATACTTTTCAATAACAGGACGTTTCCGAGTTGGTGAACTAATTTTTGTAACTATTATAGGAAGGATTATTTTTTTTTACTGGGTGGTTCAAGCATTTTAACAGACTTTTGAAAAGTTGCTTCTTCGTTTATTGCTTTTAAAGTTAATTTTTTTATATCATCTATAATTCCTGGATTTACAGAATCTAAATCCTCTACTAACTTCTCTTTACCATATAATCTCTCCCATAATTCTGGAGTATTAAGTTTATAGCTCTCTTTAGATTTGGTTTCAATCTGAGAAAGAGAAAGCTTAATTGAGGGACTAATAATTCCAGGTAAGTTTCTTTTTCTAGTTTCGGATTGTTTAGGATCCATTCTGTTTTAGTACAGAATAAAATTTATATTTTTTTTTATATATTAATATAACTACTAAAATGGATGAAATCAAAACTAAAGGTTCTAAAAAATTAGAAAGTTTATTAATAGATATTTTAAACCAAGACAGTGAAAAAATTAAGAAATTACTTAGTCTGACTTATAAAGATAAAGATGAAAAGATTATTAATTTAAAGGACCCTGAAGTATTAATGGAGATTATTGGAATGTTTAAAAAAGGTGAAACATTTGATAGTGTGTTAAAGTTTATTCAAAACGCTCCAAACCGTGAGTATATTTTATGGGAACAAGAGTTTATGAATGAATATAAAAATAAAATAATGAGAGAGGTTGAAGTACAGCAAATTGAAGAAACAGGAGTTAAAGGAATTGATAAATGCCGTTTTTGTGGATCTGATAGATTGGTATTTGTAACAAGACAAATAAGAAGCGGTGATGAACCAGCTACTATATTTATTAGATGTGTAACATGTGGAAGAAGTTGGAAACAATAATTATATATCTTGTTTTCAAAGATATATAAGAAAAAAATATTAACCTATTTAAAAATATAAATATGACAAAATTTCTTACTGATGCAAGTCCTTTTTTTGTATATGATAGGAAAAAATTTCATGGTTTAGTATATTCACCTTCTGATAAACTCTACCATTATTGTGATAGGTATAGTGTTAATAAAATAACAAAAAATATATTACCATTAGAAATAGATATTAGGCCATTTGTAGATTTAATTAACAATAAAATACCAGTTGGTGATAAAGTTTTAATCTTATCATCTAATGAATTTAGAGATCGTAACTCATCAGATTTTTATACTTATAGTTTAGAATATCCAGTCTTTAATAAAAAACTTAATGACTTTTTTGAACAACTAACACCAAAACATAAAATTTTACAAGATTATATTTTTAATTCATTAATCTCATATACCCCTAATCAGTATATAATAATAAAAGGAAATGAAAGTTCAGTTACAATACTATTTAAAATTTTATCTTTACTAAATCCTATTATAAAAATAGGTAGTGAAAAATTATACTCTGAATCTATAGTTAAAAATAAAATAGTTACTGAAGTTTATCAATCAAGGATTGTATTATGCAGTGTTAAAAATAAATTAATTAGAGTAGCAAAGATACAAAATAACAAACAGTACAAATATCCCATTCAATACCATGGAATTATATACTATCAAAATGTTTTGTTTCCTAACAAATATGATCAGTTAAATGAGGTTATAGAACTCAATAACACCGATAAAGATATTAATCCAACTACTGCCGAAGTCTTTGGTTGGATTTTAAATGGTAAATGTACCAGAGTAGTTTAATTAAGGATCCAATTAATATCACTCGTGAGGAATTTATTAACACCGTTTTTAATATTGGAATGGAATACTCTCATGGATATGATACAATTGTATCATCAGTAATTTTAGGAGATATGTTTGTTAAAAATTCCAATGTATATACATTGGAATTGGCTCACATTGTTAGTGTTCTAATGGCTAAATGTAATGAAGATTCAGGATATCTAAGCACAAAAAAGGCATTAGCAAATGTTGGAAATAGATATATAATTCAATTGGAATGGAAAATCCTTGAAATGTTTAACTATAGTATTAAATTTAAAAGTTTTATTAATTTATTTAATGAGCTAATTTTATTTTGCTCTAAAGGATATAAATTTCAAACACTAAGTGGTTTCTTTTATGATCTTAGTAAAGAGGTGTGTATAAATCAATTATTATTTTTAAATCCAAAAGCAATTATAATAGGATCTGTTTTATTATATAAAAGAAAAAAATTAAAAGCACTCCGAATGTATAAGGAAAGAATATTTAAAGAGATTATAGTTAGAATTTGTGATGAATATGATATTGAATTAGATTTATTTATAAAAACTTATATTAATATTAAAAAAAATGTTACTACAACCTAAATCAGAAGAGTTATATATCTATGAAGGAGAAATTAAATCAAATAAGATAGCATCTTTTGATTTAGATTGGACTTTAGTTGGATCTAATAATAAATTTCCAAGGAATCAAGATGATTGGACCTTTTTAAGGAATCGTATAGCAACATTAAAAAAATATCAAAATGATTATACCTTAGTAATTTTTACCAATCAAGGATATAAGGGTGAACGTTTAAATATGGCATTAAATAGAATTAATAATATTCTTAAGTATTTAATTGAAAATAACATTAAACCATGGGTCTTTGTTGCTACAGGAAAAGATAGTTCCTATAGAAAACCTAACATTAAAATGTGGGAGGAGTTAAGTAAATATATTAAGGATATTGATAATTCAAAATCATTCTATACTGGTGATGCTGCTGGACGTTTAAATGATTTTGATGATATAGATATTAAATTTGCTAAGAATGTAAAAATAAAGTTTTATACACCAGAAGAAATCTTTTAATATATATACCTTCTGTGAAAGGTATATATAATTAAATAAAAATAAACAGTAAGATTGTACAGACTAATACAATAAAAACAGAAATTAAAATAATCCAAACTTCTTCACTAATGTAATGACATGATGAACATTCTACTGTATTACTAATAGCATGTTTAAAACTACGAAGATTAGATACATTGTTAAACACATCTTGATAAAATAATGAAGGATGAAATGTCATTACATTTATAATTTTATCCTTAATTGCTCTTATTGGAACCAGATCAATTGGAACATTATATGGAGTTAGTTTTAGTAATTTTTGTGCTCCATGCTTATTAATAATATAAGCATGAAGACACAATGGATGTTTAGTTTTATAAATATTTTCCCATACTTTTTCGTAGTTAAGACAATCATCTAAAGCTTTTCCTAAATATAACATTTCTGGCTCTAATATGTTATAACTCTTTAGATAATTGTAAAAGTTTAATAAGATATTCTCAATTGTTTTGCCTTCAGCATATGTTCTAGCATCATCTTCAAAGATTAAAATTCTTTTTTTTGAGGGATTGTTAGCTACTTCTTCCCATAATAACACATGACTTAATAAACATCCTATTTCACCAGGAGAAAGTAAAGAGAATTTTCTAATGTACTTTTCTTTTAACCTATTAAGATTTTCTGTTATTTTTTTACCATCTATTGCTGAATGCCTCTGATAATTCCAATTGAATTTTTTCATCATACTATCAAATGATTTTAATCTATCAACATTGGACTCTAAATTAATTACATATATAGTATCAAAGAGTTCATTCATGATTTTAATTTAAGGATTATATTCTATGAAAGGTTTTAGTTCATGTATTGTTTTCATAAATAAATAATATGCTTCTTCCATTAGTTTACCTCCTGGTCCAGATTGAGTAACTGCTCCTGATTTATAAACTAAAAATGTATGATGAGGTATTTTATTTTTTTTATGCTTTATAGAATTATTAAATGGTTCATAAGGAAGTTCTATAGTTACATTTGTAGTAAGTGCATTGTTATATCTAGAAGTAAATCCATTTTTTCCATCAATAAGCCTGTCTAAAACAGATCTATTAATTTCAAAGCCAAGTGAATAGTTATAGTTTACCATAGCTTCATCAATAGATTTTATCTCTAATGGTTTATTAATAATTTTATTAACATTAGAAATAAATTCAATCTTCTTACATAAATCACTATAATAAATTAAATCATTACATACTTTAAATAGAAATTCGACAATATGTTTATCTAAATTTTTAGGTATTTTTCTAGGCAAAACTAAGAAAAAATCTGTAAATTCGTGATAGACTCTAAAGTTTATATTTTTATAATGTTTAATATTACAATATATTCTTTTTGCAGATGAACCACGAGTAGAATTTTTAATCCAATTAACTGCTTCAGTAAACTTTTTATAATTACTTTGAATATAATCAAGCATTGATTGAATGTCTAATAAATGTTTTAAGAGGTAATTAATAGCTTCAACTCCATCTTGTTTTGATGATGCTCCACAAATTTGAACTGAAAGAGATGATAATTTTAAGCTAATATTTTTCTTAGTTATAGACATATCAATAGTTACAGAGTTTTTGAATGGGTCTGATCTATTTCGTGAGACTCCTCTGATTCTATTCTTATATCTCATTGATAGAATAGATCCTGGAACATTACAATGAGGGAGTTTATATTTTACTGAACCATTAAAGTTATCTATAATTGTAATTGGAAGCAATTGGAACGCTGATTCTATATTTATATTATTGGTTAATAGAGCAATTAATGTCATGGTAGTAACATTTAATTGATTATAAGGGATAATTTCCATATTGAAGAGAACCTAAATTTCTTTTAACTATTTTTATGTTTTTTATTTATTTTTTACTATTAATAAAGGAACAGTAGATTTTTTTGGTTTTGTTACACTCGGAGTTATATACTCTTTGGAAGTTAGTTCACTTGGTGTTTCAATTTGTTTTAAAGTTGGTAATTTTAATTCACTAGATGTTTTGATTTTTAATGGGATTGGAATATTTCT
>JAWABG010000095.1:0-6193 GCA_038884715.1 Candidatus Woesearchaeota archaeon
TCATCAGGATGTTTATTTAAATAGAATAAACCCATTTCTATTTTATTTTC
The DNA here is from genome assembly GCA_038884715.1 of Candidatus Woesearchaeota archaeon. GTDB lineage: Archaea > Nanobdellota > Nanobdellia > Woesearchaeales > UBA9642 > JAWABG01. The sequence goes on from JAWABG010000095.1 coordinate 51, forward strand.
CCCATAATAACATCTTCCACCAATTCGTAGTCGATTGTTCCAAGATATATCTACAAATTCGACACTTGGTAATCTGTAATCAAAATAAATTTGATTAAACTTCGTATATGCTGCGTTTAAATCAATTACATCTTTAATATTTTTCCCTTCATATTTACAATACTCACAAGCATTTAATAACCCTTCATCAAGTCGCTCATAAATAGAAGATAATTGTCTTGCCATTTTGCCACAATGAGGGCATTTGGTTAACTCATTATATAAATTAATATTTTCGGCTAAACACAACACAATAATCCCCCTCTCAAAATAAGTTATTATACACACTGTATGTATTAAAAATGTATTGTTCAAAACATTGAATTTCTCTAATGATATATTAACACTTATGGTTAATTTTTTCAATATTTTAATGAATACTTTCAAAAAAAAGTTGACTTAAATGTCAACTTGGTATAAAATAGAACTACGAAGAATATTTATATAAAAAAAGGGGTGAGATATATGTTGAAAAAAATTTTTGAAGATTTTAATTATTCATTGTGTGCATTAGAAGTTGTTGAAATATATGCTATTTATGTACTTCTATCTAATATAAATACACTACTTATAGACAAAAGAAACTCTCTAGTTGTCGCTTTAATAGTATTTAATACATTTCTTATTAGAAAGGAATTAGAAAATGAGCAAGTCATCAGATAATCTAATAGAAATAATTTGAAATAAGCACCTAATTTATTTTATATAGAATGAGGTGTTTATTTTTTTGTTTTAAATAACAATTAATAAATCATAACCTAGAGAACATTTCAAAGATAAAATATAAAAAAAGCAATCCTAAAAAATAATCCTCTCCGCTACCCGTCTTAAACAACTTTAAACCTACATATCTCCAATTAAAAGGAGCAAATATAGGAACACCCATTTTAGTAAGTGAATCCATTGCTATATGTAATATTGCCTATTTTAACCGCTCCAAGTCCCGCTGTGGCACTTAAAACATATCCAAACCTATTTTTAGCCTTTTGTAAGGCTAATGCCTCTTTTTTAACTGATAAATCTTTATTATCCATAATTAAACTCCTAATTAATATTCATTAATATATGTATATGGAAATTGATATATATATGTGATAGGTTTTTATGAATTTAATAAGTGATATATATATGATTATACGATATCATCATCAAATTCAATCTTTCTTTCTCCACCTACTTGAGCATTGTTATGAACAGTTGAAAAACCACAAACTTTAGCGTTTTCAAATATCTTAGCATTTTCAAATACTTGGGCATCTCCAAATACACTTGAACGACCAAAAACTTCTGCATTATCATAAACTCTTGCGGCACCATAAACAGTTGCGTTATCATAAATCTTTGCATTGCCTGAAATAGAAGCATAGGTACAAATGTCCACATCTCCATAAATTGTAGCATTTTCGCTAATTGTAGCATTACCCATAACTATAGCGTTATCGTATACAGTAGCATTACCGTAAATTTTAGCATTTTCAATAATTAAAGCATTATCATAGATTTTAGCATCATCATAAATCCAACAATCACCAAACTGAGATAAGTTTTCAGTTTTTTCTATAAAGCCACCATAATAACCTTTTTTTACATCAGAAAAATTTTCCATAGATTGTATTCTGTATAATATTCTATCTTTATAGGTAATACTCTGAGTAGTAATCATATATTTAGGCAAAAAACCAACTCCTTATATCCTTAATTTTAAAAATTAAAACAACTTTCATTTCATATACAATTGTATCATAGTATTAATAACAACGGAGTGATGTCGAAAACTTACCTTTTAATTGTCGAACGCTTATCTCTAAAAAGAGTTAAAAAAGTATTTACAAATGTACGATAATACCTTACAATAAATATATAAGATAAATAGATTTTTTGGAGGTAGTAAAAAAGGTGGTTTGTGAACTGCTACTTTAAGAATAAAATGATTGGAGGATTAGTATATGACAGTTTTTAAAAAGGATTTATTATTTAAAATGATTTCAGAGGAAAATATAAAAGGTTTTACAATTTTAGGAGTGCCGAATCAAGAGTTAGTCGAAGCCTATTTTAACAGAAAAGATTTAGTTGAATTTTTAAACAGTAAAAATATAAAATGCAATATTTATGAATTTGATAGAACAAACGTAGGGATTTATTTCCCTACACTTGGAGCAATGCAATATGTTGATGTATGTGCTATAACTATATCAAGATTGGTAAATGAAGATGAATATAAAAATATATTAGGTTTATTTGAAGAAGTGTTAGGTTATTATCAAATTCAAGTCCCAGCAAGAATTATAAATAAGATTTTAGGATTATATGAAAATGAACCTTTAACATTTGATGATATGTTGATTTTGATAAAAGATAACCAATCAGAAATTGCTAGAAAGATAAACAAAAGCAAACAATTAATTACAGATATTAAAAGTGGTAAAGCTAATTTAACCTTAGAAAATTTATCATTACTTATGAATAAATACCCATTATTGCCTTGGGATAGATTTGTAGAAGATTATACAAAATTTATTTAAATTTTACAGGTGGTTAAAATGATAATTGATGGGTTGTATTGTCTTGGAATGATGCCTCTAATGGCATCATTTATTTTAGTCATATTTACACATTATTTTAAAACAGAGATATTTTGAATAATAGGAGGGGATTTGATGGGTAATAAATTTCTTATAATGGATCAAAAAAAAATAGGAATGTATTTTAAAGGCTTTACTGAACCTAAAGGATATTCTTCGTGGTGTTATGATGAAAACAAAGCACATATATTTAATAACCTTAATGAAGCTAAAGCAATTAAAAACTCAATAAATAATTCAGTTATAATTGATTTTAAAACAAAGGAAGTAATTAATGAAGAAAAATATGTTGCAGAAGTTCAAGAAGTATCTGAGCCAATAATACATGAAATAGAACCTACTGAAAATACTAAAGATAATTTTGATTTTTCATCAAATGTAGAGCAATTAAGTTTAATATAAACTATTTAATGATTTGAGTTCACAGAGGAGTAATATGAATTTTTTTGCAGTATCAATGAAAATAAATGTATTTATAGTTGTAGGAGCTACAACAAATGAAATAACCGAGTATGTAGAGTGGTTTCAAGAAAAATATAGCATTTATAATGCTATATGGAAATGTAGTCGTTCTGCTTTTGGTGGAATAACTTTAGAAGGGGAATTTGTTGTAGAAACACAATTAAATGAAAGTAAATTATATGACCAACTAACCCAATATGGCATGGATATTAAAATAAAATTATTACAATCTCAATCATTGTATAATTAATTTAAAAATTACATCAAATAGTAGTTCAGTAATTACTTTAACAGGAATTTGCTAGAAGTTCATAAAATGAGGTGTTTAACACCTCATTTTTTATGATATAATTCTGATAAATAAATGAATTGGAAAATACTTTAAAACTAGGGGATAAAATGTTAGGTATATTTAATATAAAGAAGAAACTAATAAAAGAAAATTTAGAATTAAAACAGTATCAGATGTTCTAAATCTTTTTTTAACGATTTTACTTGTAAAGATATAAAGCAAAACGATATCATAAATGTAAATAGTCCATTTGCTAATGCTAGAAGAAAGAATATGTATGATTTAACTTTAAGCATCTCCGAATTTGTTAAATCTGAAATAGATACATTAAAACATATCTGCCTCTTTAAAATGACTACATTACAGTTGCTTGTCTATAAGCAAAGCCCCAATACATCATTAAGAAAATAATTAGTAAAACAATACTGATCGTTACCCCTAAAATAGAAATAACTTTAGCTATTTCTATGTATTTATGTTCTTTTCTCTTTTTTTGAAAAGATATGTAGACAGCAATAAAATTAAATAGTATTGCTAATAATGGTGGAGCTACCCAAGTAACAACGCAACCTAAAACACCTGTTAATAACGGCATTAGAGCAACCTGATTAGTTTTTTTTATATGGTCAATAGTTACAGCTGAAAATAATGGTCTAGCATCTTTGGGTTCCTTAGAAATAGTATTTTCATTTTTAGTTTTTTCTCTTGCACTTTCCTTTATTTCTTTGTTCTTTATCTCATTTAAATCAAATGTAGCAAAAGGTTTATGTTTTTCCATAAATATATCCTCCATTTGTAATTTAGTTTACATAAATATAGTATACTATAATTCATCCATAATACCAATATATTTGTTGTGTTTAAGTCTAAATAGTGAGTAAATCGTTGAAATAACGCTACTTTTGTAGTATTATTAAAGGTAAAAATAGATATTATGGAGGTTATAAACTTTTGCGGAAAAGTATTCAAGTGTTAGAAAGCGAAAGAAAACAATTTACAGGTGTATTTGTAAGTTTTGGAACAAGCCCCAAAATAGTGCTAATTAACGATATTACCGATATTAACGGAAATGTAATACTATCTCATGCTTGGTTAAGTTTTAAAAAGAATGAAGAGGTAGGCGTTCTAAAAGAGGGCGATTTAGTATCTTTTAACGCACGTTGTAAGGTTAAGTATACACAACATAGAACGGATATGAATAATTCAAATAAAAAAAGATACATATTATCACACCCATCAAAAATAAGTAGATTATTGGAGAAATCGAATGAGTAATTTGAATAAAATTTTTAAAAAACTTTCAGTAATGGATAGACTTATACTCAGTAATCATATAGAGGCTGTATCAAAAGAAATAGTAAATAAATTAGCTGAAGAATTGCAGATGTGCATGTTAGCTGCATTAACTTTAAATTTTGAATTATTAACTTATACAGATTTACAGAAAATTATAAATCAAAGTATAGAGTTAAGAGAAGATCAAGTTGATAAACTACTAGAATTAAAAAAACAACATGGAAAGGAGTTAAGTGTGTATATGGAAAAAATTTCTCAAGATTTAGTAAAAAGAATTAATCAATTATTACATGAAAAAGTAAGTCAAGCAAAAGCTATAAAGGTGCTTACAAAGGAATTTAAGGATATTCCTACTACCAACATAGTAAAAGCCTATAAAAGTCTTAAAGATGAATATGTGCCGCCTAATCAAGTTGAAAAACCAACAAGTCCAGTTGAATCAGTTGAACTAAATAAAAAAGAGGTGGAAGTACATAATATGAATAACCGCTCAATTATAGATTCTGAAAATAAAACTCCAAAATTTAAAGTAACTAATCGTATTTTAGATATACAAGGGGAATTTGACAAATATCACATAAAAAATAACGTAGTAAGTTCTTCTAAATGCACTTTTGAAAGTATACAAGATATTAATAACACTTATGATAAGATAATCGAAAACTTAGAAATACAAATAGAAAAACTAAAAAAAGAAAAATCTGAATGTATAGACGTATTTAATGAATATGTAGTAGAAGAGGGTAATTAAAAAATGGACAAAGATAAATTTATATCTTGGTTAAAAGGACGAAAAGAAACTTTAATATATAATATATCTAATGAACGAATACAAAACATAAATACAAATTCGTATATAAGAGCTGTTATAGCTACATTTGATGATATTGAAGCTCAGGTGAAGAGTGGTAGGTTTGATAGCTTAGAATTGAGAATAACTAATAAGAAATAAATTCTATATATTAGAATACGACAAATAAAGATATATATAAATAAGGGGGAATACTTATGGCAGAAATATGTATTAAATGTACGCACTTATCAGTACCGAGGGAGGAATTTCCTTGCAACAACTGTGCAGGGACTAACAAAAATCGAAAGGAATTAGAATTATTATTTGAAGAAAGAGTTGATAAAGTAGATACATATACAATTACAGATGGTCATTCAAATATTCAAATAAAGGAGTAAATAAAATGAAATTTGAATAAAAATGAAAAACGCAATCCCCTTCTATAATCAAAGAATTTAGGAGGGGTTAGTTTTTCTACTCCGAAGGAGTACATTGATTTGCTATATATTGCTTTATTATATCTATAGTTGCCCCACCAGTAGAGAGTATTAAATAACTATTACTCCAAAAATAAGGCTTCCAATAATATTTTGATAAATGTTCAGAATATTGTTTCCTCAAAAGCCTTGATGATACAGTTTTAAAGTTATTTATAAGTTTAGATAGTTGAGTTTGAGGT
>JAWABG010000096.1:0-6149 GCA_038884715.1 Candidatus Woesearchaeota archaeon
AAGGTCTGGTCTTCGTGCCATTGAACCATCTTCTTTCAATATTTCACATAGAACTCCATTTGGTTTCAAACCGGCAAGTTTCATTAAATCAACGGTTGCTTCTGTATGTCCAGCACGTCTAAGCACGCCTTCCTTAACAGCTATTAATGGAAATATATGTCCCGGTCTTGCTAAGTCTTCGGGTTTTGTATCTTTATTAGCTAAAGCTCTTACTGTTGCAGCTCTATCGAAAGCAGAGATACCTGTTGTAGTTCCTTTTTTGTAATCAACAGAAACAGTAAAATTTGTTCCGTGCATTGCAGAACTATCTCTTACCATCATATCAAGTTCTAATTCTTTGGCTCTTTCTTCTGTTATTGCAACGCATATCAGACCTTTTGCTTTTGAAGACATAAAATTGATTGTTTCATGAGTGCAAAATTCACTTGCAGCAATTAAATCACCCTCGTTTTCTCTGTCTTCATCATCCATAACAATTATCATCTTACCAGAAACAAGGTCCTGCAATGCTTCTTCAATTGTATTCATTTTTAAACAAAAATATTATTTTTTTGCGGCTATTGCGTTTTTTTCAATTTGTATATTTGTATTCTCGGCTATTTCGATAGTAACTGTTGGGCCATCAATATCTTTTATTGTGCCGTGAATTCCTGAGGCCATAATGACTTTATCACCCTTTTTAAGATTATCCAACATTTGTTTATGTTCTTTTTGGCGTTTTTGTTGTGGCCTAATCATTAAAAAATACATAATTAATATAATAGCAGCGAACATTATTAAAGTCATCCACATCCCGCTACCACTTTGATCTGCGCCTCCTGCTGGAGCCATTGCAAAAATGTTTGTAATTGTTTGATACATTGTTATTTCCATATTTATTTTACATTTTATAAAACTACAAATTTAGTCAATATTTTTAATATAATTATCTAAAAATTTATTTTTCCAATCTAAAAAATTGTTCTTTAAGATTTTTTCTCTTGCTTTTTTTACTAACCATAGATAAAATGCAAGATTATTTGCTGTTGCTATTTGTAATGCTAATATTTCATTTGCGATAAACAAATGACGTAGATATCCAAGACAATAATTCTTTGAGAAATAACAATCCAAATTTTCGTCTATAGGTTCTTTGGAGAATTTATATTTTAAATTGCGAATATTTATTTTTCCCTTAGTTGTAAATAATTGAGCATTTCGTGCATTTCTCGTAGGTATTACGCAATCAAACATATCTATTCCTCTTTCAATAGCGTCCAGAATGTTTTCTGGGGTTCCGACCCCCATAAGATATCTTGGTTTATTTTTAGGTAGAAAATCTGTAGAAAAGTCAACAATTTCATTCATTATTTCTAATGGTTCACCAACTGATAGTCCTCCAATAGCATATCCGTCAAAGTTTAATTCTAAATTTTTTTCTATATGTTCTTTTCTCAAGTCCTTGTAAATACCGCCCTGACCAATACAGAATAAATATTGTTTATGTTCATATAATTTTGGATTATGTAGAAAATATTCTTTTGATTTTATTGCCCATTGATATGATAACTCCATTGATTTTTTTGTTTCAATATAAGTTGAAGGGTAGGGGGTACATTCATCTAATACCATTATAATGTCTGAACCTAAAATTCTTTGTATTTCAATTACTTTTTCTGGGTTAAAAAAATGTTTCGATCCATCAATATGCGAACGGAATTCGACACCATCATCTTTTACTTTTCTTAATTCTTGTAGTGAATATATTTGATAACCACCACTATCTGTTAGAATTGCTCCTCCCCAATTTATAAAATTATGTAGACCTTCAAAATGTGATATAACATCAATCCCTGGCCTTAGATATAAATGATAGGTATTACTTAATATAATTTTGGCACCAATATTGGAAACAAAAATGTGGTCAATTGCCTTTATGGCACCTTGCGTTCCCACTGGCATAAATACTGGTGTTTCTATTTCAGTGTGGTCAGTTTTCAAGATGCCTGCTCTTGCTTTGGATTCAGCCGATTCTTTAATTACTTTGAAAAATGAATTCATTATAATTTTGGAAAGACATGGATTAATGATTCTAATATACTTGTTGCTGTGAGTGTTTCTTGTGAAAAGTGTTCAGCATAAGAATCTCCTGCTAAAGAATGTATAAAAGCTCCTACGGAAGCTGATTTTATAGGTTCCAGACCTCTCGCTAATAATCCTGAAATAATACCTGTTAGAACATCTCCACTTCCCCCACTTGCCATACCGGGGTTTCCAGTAATATTTAAATAAGTAATGTCTCCATCAGTAATAATAGATGGTACTCCTTTTAGTAGAACAATACAATTGAGTTTTTTCGCTAATTCTTTTGCATAATTGTATGAATTAATCTCAATTTCTTTAATATTAAAATTCGTTATTCTTGAAAATTCTCCATAATGAGGCGTTATAATAATATTTTTTCTTAATATTGTATCATTTTCTATGAATCTTAGACCATCTGCATCAATTACAATAGGAAGATTTTTTATTGTATAAATAATTTTTTTTACTAACTGAATTGTTTCTTTATTATCTCCCAGTCCGGGTCCGATTGTTAATACATCAGCTTTCTTAATTTCGTTTATGATATAGTCAAATGCGGTAAAAGAAATTGTTCCTTCATCTGTTGATGGTAATTGTATTGGAATTATTTCTGGTAGTAGTGAGCTGTGAAATGAGGTGCTTAGTAAATACACCAAACCCGCTCCACTTTTAATGGTTGAATTTGCTGTTAGTGCAGCTGCTCCGGGATATTTTTTGGAACCTGCTAATATATAGACTTTGCCATAATCAAATTTTGATGTTTTTCTATTTCTTTTTGATATCAAGTTTTTAATATCATCATTTTCTAACACATATGTTTTGGAAATTTTTTTAATAATTGAACTTGGAGCACCAATATTTGCTTCGTATATTTTTCCACAAACATCAAGCCCATCGTTAAGCAACATACCTTTTTTTATAGCAGACATTGTTATTGTTACATCAGCTTTAAAACAATTCGGATTAGCTATTCCTGTCTCAGTGTTTAAACCAGTTGGTGTATCTATGGCTATTTTAAAACTATCAGAATGGTCGATTTTTTTTAATATATCTAATGCGATACCTTTAATATTTTCAGAACCGCCGACACCAATCATTGCATCAATAATGCATTTATGGTTTATGTCAATATTATTAAGCTCTTGTGCATCTGAAAAATGAAAAATTGGTAAATTAAGTTTTTTCAATATTTCGAAGTTTGTTCTTGTTTCATTTGTCATTTTTTCTTCTCTTCCAATCCAATATATCATTACTTCGAATTCCTCAAATAAATGTCGAGCTAATGCAAAACCATCGCCTCCATTATTACCGCATCCGCAAAAAAATAAAAATTTATTATATGGTATTTCTTTATCTTTAATTAATTTTTTGATTATAATAGAAGCCGAACGGGCCGCATTTTCCATAAGTATTGAACTTGGTATATTGAAGTCGTTCATTGCTATTGAATCTGCCAAACGCATTTCATCGGGTTTTAGAATATATTTCATTTTAGTTTATCTTGTTTTTTAAAAATTTCCAATAATGTAAATATATTAAAAATATTAATTTTAATCGTTAAAATTTATTTGCATTGTTAGTTTTATCAACTTTAGATCCTTTTCGATTTCATTTTCATAATGAATATAATCATAATCTAATAAAAGTATATTTTGATTCCCAAAATCATAACCAATACCACTAATAAATTCCAATTTGTAATTTTCAGCTTGCTCTATGTTGCGATTAAAAAAATCAAATCTTCCAAAAAGTTTAATTTTTTTTATGAATTTTCCTTCAATAAACAAAGAGTATCCTCTGTAATTTAGTGGATTACCTTTATCATCTACAATCGCAGCTTTATAATCTCCTTTGCCAAAAAAAATTTCACCTAAAATCGTTAATAAACTATTTTCATATGATATAGCTAATAAATTTGTTTGCCAAGGTGGATTTATATTATATTTTTCATTATAATTACCATGACCCCAAATTCCGTAATAAGATAATTGGAGTCCGGGTATAAATTCGGGCAAAGGTCTTAACGTTATTCTTCCTTGTAATGTTAATAAAGAATTCATTTCAAATTTACTGTATCCACAACCATTGTAAACTCCTAAAGTAATTGAACCATATTTCCCGGGATAGTTTTTATTTATTTTGTTTTGATATTCTTCGTCAATTTTACCACCAATCAAACAATTATAGCTCAAACCAAAATCGGAAGAAACGTAAATATCGTTCTTTTCAAGTGGTAGGGTTCCTTGCATCCTATAAAAATTTAAATGTTCTGCAAAATCTATCCATGGTGTCTGTGTTATACCAAATTGTAATGAATTTTGAGTGAGAATCGAAAGGTCGCCAAGATGGAATTTTGCATATAGATATTTAACTCTTTCTTCGGCTCCATCTTCATCGTCATATAAATCAAAAGTCATTCTAAAACTTAAAAAATCGAATAAATCTTTTTTAATAGAAAGATAACCTCTAGTTATCTTAAATCTATCTAATATTTTGTCTTCTGGTGTTATCTCAGTTTCAAAAGAAATGTAACTTAATATTCCTAAATGAAAACCATAATATTTTGAATTACTTTTTATATCTTCATTATTCAAATCTTCTGCAAGAGAGGTTAATGAATAAATCACAATAAAAAAACAAGTCACTGACTTTTTCATAATTATTAAGATTTATTGATAAATAATAACTTTATTCGATTTTTGTGAAGCTATGTCGAGTGCTTTCGAGCAATTAGAAAGTATTTCTTCGAGGGTTGTCATGTTGTTAGCTTCTGCAATGCCGATACTAACTGTAGCATTATATCTTTTTGTTTTAATTATTAAGAATGTTTTTGCTATCTCTGTTCTTAATCTTTCTGCCCATAGTTGAGCTTGATTTAAGTTCATCCCTACTAAAATAATTCCAAATGTGTTATCATCTATTTTTCCTAAGATATCATATTGTTTTAGATATTTCTTAATTATATTTAGTATATGTTGATATATTAATTCCGACTTATCCTTAAACATTTCTTCATAATATGCACCGTATTTATCTACTCTGATATGACATAAACAGAAATTACCTTGAAAGTCATTCGTCCTGTTCAATTCTTGAATAATTCTGTTAAGAAATGAATTTGTGGAAAGAATTCCAGTTTGAGCTTCAAATACATTATTAACATTTAATGCATCAGAATAGAAAAGTTGTTCAATTATTCCACCAATTTGCTCTCCTAATACTTCAAGAGCATAAATTTCATTATTAGTAAAAGAGGTAGGGTTATTACCTTCAACATATAATGCACCATAATTATAAGAATACGTTTTCAATGGTACAGATAAAAAGTAGCCATTTTCCAACGAATTTTCTCCTTTCATTACTCTAATTCTATCATTAGCTAAAGGGGAAACAAAAATAGTTTTATATGATAGTATTGACTCTCCAATTAAGACTTCGTTAGGATCTATTTCTAAGCCTTCATAATTCTTATCACTTAAACTTGTATAGTATGCGCTTATATACCAACTGCCTGAATGGTTATTATAACTACAAATACCAATTGTTTGAAAATCAAAATTTGTTTTTAATATTTCGATGTAAGAATGATATAAGTCTTCAATATTTAAATTTTTGTCATAACTTACTTTTTTGAACGCATTTATAACATTTAAAATTTTTGCTGATTGAATTAAGTCATATTTTTCTGTGTAGCTATGAACTAAAGCGCTGATTAGTTTTGTAAACTGCCCAAGAAAATTTACTGTTACGGAGTCGTAAGCATCTGATATAGTAGAATCGACGCATAAAATACCAATTACTGATTTTTTATAAATTACTGGCATTCCTATGAATGATTGAGTGTTTGTTTGAACTGAATAATATGGGATTAAATCAACTTCTGCATCTGGATTTATTTCTGTTAATATTTCAGGTTTTCTGTTAATTACAATTTGGCTTACAATATCGTTTCCTAATGGTATTTTTCTTTTTCTTACAATAGCTTCTTTTATATCACTGGAATAAGCTTGTATTATTAATTCTTGTTTGTCGAAATTAACTAAGCAAAAAATAGCTGTTTTTGTATTAATTACCGATCGAATTGC
>JAWABG010000097.1:0-6023 GCA_038884715.1 Candidatus Woesearchaeota archaeon
TTTTGTCTTTATTCCATTCAATCTTAATATTCTTATCACTGATGCCATAAACAGTTTTATTCTTTCCAGTCCTTTGAAGGTTCTTCATGACTTTTATTACTTCTTTTGATTGCACAAAAGTTATACCCTTATAAGCTTGAGAGATAGCATCATATAAATAATACTTTAACCTTTGCTCGTTTTTTAAGATTTCAAACCCTTCTTCTCCACCTAAAACTCTAATTTCAACATAATTTTCTTTTAATGTATTTAAGTCCGTATACTTTCCCCCTTGAATTTTATCATCAAACTTATCTGAATATAATAAGTCCTCTAAAGAAAAATCAGATAAACGAAGATTATAATATTTTTCTAATTTTGATACAATATTCATACAATATTTGTTAAACATTCTGTCCGGGACATGCCTGAATGTAGATTGATACCCCTGAGCTGTAGTCATAATCATTGCGACAAGCTTATTATATTTACTTTCATAAAGATCAAATAGGCCATCATATATGTCTTTTCCTATTTGATCTTCAAGAGAAACACCAATATGAAATCCTGTTGTTTCATTTGCATAAAAACCATCACGATCTAAAGATTGGCAGAGTTTAGGAATAAACTTTAAAAATTCATTATAAGGAATAATGGGTGAAATTAATTCATACCCATCAGGGGAGATAGAAGTATCTGTTGTTACCTGCCATGTACTATAATCTGAAGAGGGTTCTATTTTTCCATATTTATCTAATAATTTTTTGGTTGCATCACTTATTAAATCAATAAATTGCTCTTGTTCTTCTGAAAATAATGGTTGATAATTTAAATTAGCATAATTTTTAGCAGCATCAATAATACGTGATTCAACTGACTTAAAAATATCTGACTCAATTCTTTTGTAAGAATCTTCAATACTCTCCAATATTTTGTAGAAGTTTTTATTAATTTCATTAAATTCTTCTAAACAAAACTCTTTTAGTTCCTGACTATCAGAAAACACTCTATCATTTAGTTCAACATCTATGTCTCTGTTTTGAAAATCAATTAAATTATTAAACACACTAGACCAAAAAAACTTACTTTCATTTTCTTTTTGTTTTAAAGCATTAATAACATTAATATAAAATGATTCAATAATTTCATGTATTATATCATAATCACGCTCAAAACATTTATCACAATTCTGTTTAAAAGAATTAAAATCATCATTTTCATCAATGACAATCTCTTCTAAATCTTCAAGGTTACTTGCTCCATCCCAGTGTATAAAACGTTTCATATCAAGAAATTCGTATAGTCTATTCGCATACGATAAAAAATTCATAAATGAATCTATAAATTCATTATACTCATCAATAGAAGACGTATCTTCATAAACAATATAATCACGAATAGCCCAGTCATAAAGAGCATATTCTATAACTGAATCTTCATATTCTTGATAGTTAACGCTCCTAGCTTTTTTCTCTCCATAAATATGGATTAATTCAAGTTCCACACCAAGATGAATGTTTTTAGTTATTTTTTTGTATTCGTTTTTATTCAAACCTTCATTAATGAAGTCAGCCGTATTAGAAACTATTTCATTTAATCTTCTCAGCATAACATTTACCAAATAAATATAATACTAATTAAATATAGTTATTGAGCTTTTTCATAACGTCTGTCTAAACATTTTTTATTTCTTTTAAAAAAAAGTGTATCCTCCCATAATGACTGCATTAATCTCGTTTGATTTAAATGCAATAGGAATATACTCTTTTAATTGTTTTAACTGTGATTCAGACAATTCACACAAACACATCTCAATTTTTTTAGGAAGTTTAGCTAACTTAGTCAAAGATTCGTTAAATCCCAATAATTCATTATATTTTGTCCAATACACAGGGATGGTAATAAATCCTCTTTGCCCAGAAATATTTATTGCAATGCAGGATTCAATAATTTCCTGCACTTTTTTTGGAATTGCATCCCAGACATTTACAATATTTTTGTTTTCAGTTTTCACAAAAGCCCGACAGGAAAAATTTGATACATCAATGAATACAGTAGCCGTGTGACATAACTTGGTAACGTCCATAAACTTTCCTTTCTTTTTAATTTAACCTAAACTATTAATGAAAGCTCATAAAGATAACTGTGTAATATTAGGTCATCTTTAAAAAACTTGTTGAAACCATATCCACACAAAATATATAATCCGAATCTATAAGACTTTCTTCCGAGACATTCAATTCCAGTATCCTTATTAAATAAACTTACTATAATTTGGGTAAAATCTACAGTAAATATTAATATTGCCAAGTTTGGCTCTTGTTACCAGTTTTTCCTCATAAATTTGTTTAAGAGCTGAACGTACACTACTTTCAGGGATATTTAACATATCCCTAATATTATAAACAGTTAACCAGTATGGATATTTTTCAGATAATAAATATAACACATCTCTGTAATACATTATTTTAATTCTTCCTCAAAATCGTAATACTTTTCCAGAACGAAAGCTAAGGCTCCACCAATACTACGAATCGGATCATCACCCGGATCAATATCTTCATCATCTTCAGGAGATGCTAAAGCATTAACCTCTGAAAGTAGTTTCTCAACTGTAATTTTTGTTTTGTTTAAAATTCTTTTAGTCTTTTTGTCTAGCAATTTACTCTTCCTTTCTTATTTCAAGAAGTCTGGCTTTTAATTCACCCGCTAAATCTTTTTTATTATTTTTACCATTATCAATCTGCAATCTTGCATACTGAAGATTATGATCTTTTACATATTGCATAACTTCTTCTAAATTTTTACAATCTTCCCAAGTAACGATTTTACCATTACTGGCCACATACAATTCAATGTAGTTTTCTCTTTCAAACAACTGTATAAAAACAAACATTATGACCTCAACTGTTTAGTAATGCCTTAATCATATTTTCAGCTCTACTTCCATATTTTTTTCTTATATAATCTGCCAAACTTACACCATCAGCTAATTCAGCAATTCCGTCTTTTTTCAATAAAGCCTCTTCAAATTTAATAATGTCAAAACCGTACATTTGATGATAAAAAGGAAATAATTTAATTTTAAAAATTTCAATAAATTCATCATTCAACTGATTTGCCAGCTTTGAATCCAACATTATTACCTCACACATTTTTCTGTCTCATTTATATTATACGCAAAAAAACAAATTTTTGGGTTCGTTTTAAAAATTGTACAAAAAATCTTTGAACAAACAAATCAAAAATATGGAACTAACCTTTGGAAACTCATATTTATTTAAACAAATCATAAATTATAGGAACTCTAAATCTAGCTGATAATGCTTTTGCAAAATTAATAGATTTATTTGTTGGTTTTTGTTTTACAACTACTGCTTTGACTTTGTCTTTTTTATTCACTACAACTTCAGGGTACATATTAGAAGGATAATACCCAGACTTATTCATCTCTTCTTCTGTTACCGCTCCATAATGCGCCACAGCATAAAGTAAATCATTTGCTACATCTTTATCTCTAGTATTAACTAAATTAATTTTTATCCTCCTATTTTTCAATAACTCTTTCACCAAGTCGTTAAACTTAGCTGAAGCAATATAATTACCTCTATGTTTCATCTTATTAATAAACCTGTTATAAGAATCTAAATATTGACAAGAATCACAATATGGTAAATCTTCATCGTATTCATACTTACATCCTGTACAAGGATTAGAAATATCGTCTTCCAAATAAGAATGATATTCATTATAAATCTTAGCTAAAAGAGAAGACAATCTATCATCGACATTTTCTGGTTCCAACCAATTCTTTGTCCACGCATCCCCATCGAATGCTCTTACAAAAGCTGAATTATCAAGTAAAAGTCCTACCTTTGACCAATATATAAAAGAATTTAAATTAAATACCAACTCAGCAGACTGCTCTCCATTAAAATTATACTCATAGTCCACCACATCTAATAAATTTCTTTCTCTTTTTCTGAAAGCCCCTAACCACCTAACTAAATGATAAGTATCTCTATCTAACCTCATCCAATTTGGAAGTTTATCTTTCTCAATAGGTTCTTGAGAAAACAAATCCTCTTCAGGGTCTATTGCATAATTTTTCTTAAAAACCTTTTCTAATAAATCATTTATGCTTTTTATTGAGACCATACCAGTTCCTTCATAAACTTTTCTCAATCACTAAAATTACTTTTTATTAATTCCGAGTATTGTTTTAGTACTATTTCAATTTCAACTCCTAACCTTATATCTTTTAAAATTATATGAATTCCCCCTCATCATCATATGGTAATTCATAGTCTAAATACTCAATATCATACATTCTGTGCACACGATCAACTACAACATAAGGATCGTTAATATCATTTAATATTTTCTTCATTGAATCAGAAATTTTAGAATAAACAGATTGGATAAACTCAATATCATCTTTTTTAATTAAATAATGACCATCAAAAATTCTATCAGTCGGCTTCCCTGATCCATTAATCCTATCCAACCAATTAGGAGTATAATCTTCTAACAGTTTTTTTAATTTTGCTAACATATAATTTACCTCGTATTTAGTTCGGGGTACATACCTAAAAAATGTTTTATTTTTTCGTTTTCAAACTTAATTGAGTTACCTCTGTCTGGGTCGACAACATGCCACACAAAATTATAAGCTTGTTTATGGTTCATCCCATAGTTTCGTGCTTTTAAATATATTCTGTTTCTTAACGGATTAAAAAATTTAAAATCTTCAGGGTTAGTTTCCACTTCTGGAATCTCATGTAAATAATCAATTTCTTCCTCTTTATGAATTCCATATTTAGGAGTTGATGTAGAACCATACATTCCACCCTTAACCATTCCCCCAATTCTTTTTCCCTGTCCTCTTATTCGACTGCCATAATCGACGTCTTTTATTTCTTTTTTTGGTTTAAATTTTCCTTCATCTGGTGTGGACAGAACTTTTTCGTAAAATTCTTTTTCAACCGTTTTTTTATTTTCCGGTTGATTACTTGTTGCTTCTTCCATAAGTTTTTTTAGTTTTTCTATTTTTGGTTTTTGACATCTTTTTTCAATAACAACATTACTCTTTATTAGTTCTGGATATTGTTGTAACACTGCTTCTGGAACTTTCATTCCTTTTGCCAGAGCACCCCGAATAGCTCTTTTGTGTTGAACTCTTGCATAAGCCAGATCAGAACTTTTACTTAAATCTAATAAAATGTCTCTCTCTTTCTGACCAATAACACCAGCATTCACGGCTTCTTTATATTGATTAATAAGATTCTGATATAACTCTTGTTTTTTAATTACACCTTTTAGTTTTCCTTTTGCTGCTCTTGTTTTTGCTGAAAACATTCCTCCAATTAAATCAGCTAAATCCCGATCACTAGGGATATCGGCTTCAGCATACCCCTTTTCTTTTAGAAAATCTTTAAATTTAACTACAGGTTCTTTTAGTTTTCTTACTTTTATATAGTTTTTAAATTCATCAAAAGTCATTTCCCACGGCTGTTTATCCCTAGATTCTTTTAGCTTAAATCGACTGGAAACCATAGCACTAAGAGCTTCTTTCCTTTCTTTTTCCAAATAGTTTTTTAAGTTATCAAAAACACGTTGATACAATTCTTTTTGGTTTTTCTTTGCATACCTTAAAAGATAATTTAGAATCTTTTTATATTTTGAGAAGATTCCAGCACTTTTTAGTTCATTAGCTAGAGAAAAAGTTATTTGATTTTCAATAAAATCAATATCTGAAACTAAGTCTACCCCTGTTTCTGATCCTTCAATTTTTAAATCAAGATATTTAAGAATGTTAGTTTGAATTAAAGCATCAAGAATATAATATTTTGATTCCTCCTTAGTTGCTGGCCTTACATTAAAATAATAATCCATTTCTTTTTTTGAATAATGTTCACCCTTAACATACCAATCCTCTGAATCCTTATTATGAGAACATAGGTAAACCCTTCCATGTTCTAATACTGAAGAGTTAACACTATCTTTTAAAGAAACAATATAAAATTCCTTATTCATATAACTTT
>JAWABG010000098.1:0-5998 GCA_038884715.1 Candidatus Woesearchaeota archaeon
AACGGAGGGAAGTTGAAAATATCTGCAAAGGAGACTGACGATTTCGTCCAAGTCTCGGTTTCTGATACTGGAGAGGGGATTCCTGAAAAAATTAAAAATAGAATTTTTGATCCTTTCTTTACTACTAAAAAAGTAGGTGAGGGAACTGGATTAGGCCTATCTCTATGCTATGGTATCGTAAGAAAATTTGGTGGAACAATTACTTTCAAAAGTTCATCAAAGGAAGACAATCCCACGATTCCCTCGGGAACTACTTTTACTGTATCAATGCCGATTATTAAAGAATAGTCAATAAACCTTTACTTCTTTTTCTAATTTAATCTTGAATGTTTTATATACTTCATTTTCTATTAATTCAGCAAGTTCCATTATTTCTTTTCCAGTTGCTTTGCCATAATTAACTAAAATTAGTGCATGCTTTTCAAAGACACCTGCATCTCCAACTCGAAAACCTTTATATCCACATTTTTCAATCAACCATCCAGCTGAAACCTTTACTAAATTATCTTTATAGGAAAAATGCTTGATGTCGGGATAATCTTTTAAAAGATCTTTTAATTGTTTTTCTTCTATTATTGGATTTTTAAAAAAACTTCCTGCATTACCTATTAATAATGGATCCGGAAGCTTATTTCTTCTTAATCTACATACAGTTTCGTAGATATATTGAGAATCAGGTTCAACCATTGGAAACTTATCTATCTCTTGCTTTAATTCCTTATATGTTAAATTTAATACTGGTTTCTTACTTAATTTGTATATAACTTCAGTTATAAAATATTGGCAATCGTTGCTTTCTTTAAAAAAAGAATTTCTGTAATCGAATTTACAACTATCATAGTCGAACTCTTTAAAAGTAAATTCTTTGAAATTGAATGCTTTTAGTTTAAGAAAAAAATCCTTTTGTTCAACTCCATAAGCTCCAATATTTTGAACAGGTGCGGAACCTACTTTGCCGGGTATCATAGCAAGATTTTCTAGACCATAATATTTATTTTTTAAACTAATGTTTACAAAATCTGACCAATTTTCTCCTGAAGAAACTGATAATACTACATAATCTTCTTCAGACTTTATTATTCTCATACCCTTGATATTATTATATATTACCAGTCCCTCGAAATCCTTTGTAAAAAGAATATTCGAACCTCCACTAAGAATAAGTATTTTATTAGATTCAATAAAAGGAGATTTTGTTAATTCAATTAGTTCTTTCTCATTATTTATTTGAACAAATGCTTTTGTATTTACATCAATTCCAAAACTATTATAATTCTTAAGGTTGAAATTTTTTTCGAACTTTAACATGTTAGAACTTAATTACAAAATCTAAGAATGGAACACCAAGAAAGAAGGTGTTAATTATTTCATTATTATTAATAAAAGCAAGGTCTATCGTTACAGATTCCCATATAAATCTCATACCATAGGATACTAAAAAATAATATCGATTATCCATATCAGAAAAAAACCAATTTTCAGACACTAGGCCAATATGTTTGGATAATCTAAGCATCCCACTTAAAGTAAATGATGGATTAGTTCGAAATTTTCCATCTATAACATCAAATCCTGCACCAAATGTAATATTGTCATCTCTTGTTCCATAAGTAATAAGTCCATAACCGAGTCCAAGCCCATTTCCAAACTCAGTTGTACTTTTCGCCATATTCAAATAAAGTCCTCCAATACCAGCATAAAAATTATCTGATAGTCTAAAGGAAAATTTTGGTACCAAGAAAAATATTGGTTGTCCTCTAAGTAGGGTCAAAGTTTCAAATCCAGCACCCAGTGAGAAAAAATCAGCTATTCCAATATGTGCTGAGTGGAATAAAACCCAAATATTCTGATAGTATCCTTCTCCTGCTTTAAGATTAAAAGCTGATGGTGAGATTAAGTATCTTGTTGAAGTAGGATTTTTGAACCAGTATTCTCCGCTCTTAGTTTTAATGCCATGCTGGAGTTCCAACTTATCAATTTTCGATTTTTGAATAGTAATTTCTCCAGCATTATTTGTCAGTAGCCGTATTTCTTTTTCATTTGACCATAAAATCTTCCCATAGAATAAAGATCCATCTGTCATTTTTATTAAATAAACAGAATCTTGTATCAACTGTTCGTTTGAATGATCCTTATTTTGTGAGAACCCTACGTTATAAACAAAACTAAGAATGAAGAAGTAAAAAGTTATCGATTTCATTATGTTTTCCTTGAAATTAAAAAACCAATTTAATAAAAATTTGAATAATTTTAGTAAAATAATCAAGACAATTATTCAAAAGAAACAAAATCATTTTTTTTTCGTAACTTTAAATGTATAAGAAATAATAAAATAGAATTGATTTTATTAAGTAACTAATGAATTTTATGGAAATTGTAAAAACAGAGAGTATTTCAAAATCTTTTGGCGATTACTTCGCTGTTAATAATGTCTCCCTTTCTATAGGTAGTTCTACTATTTTTGGACTTCTTGGGCCAAATGGTGCCGGGAAAACCACAATGATTAGAATGCTTACCAATATCTTTATGCCTGACAGTGGAAAAATATATTTGTTTGGTGAGCCAACCGGCACTCATCATAAAAGTCGTATTGGTTATCTACCTGAAGAAAGAGGTTTATATAAAAAGCTTAAAGTCATTGAACAACTAATTTATTTCGCACAACTAAAGGGAGTTCCAAGATTTGAAGCACATTCTAAAGCTATATGGTGGTTAAAAACTCTTGGAATTGAAGACTGGGCAACAAAAAAAGTTCAAGAGCTATCAAAAGGTATGCAGCAAAAAGTTCAATTTCTTAGCACTATACTCCATAATCCAGACCTCCTGATATTAGATGAACCTTTTTCTGGTTTTGACCCAATAAATACAGAACTTTTAAAAAAGATTATTTTAGAATTAAAAGATGAAGGAAAGACTATTATTCTTTCAACTCACATTATGGAGCAGGTCGAGGAGCTTTGTGATGACATTTGTCTGATAAATAAAGGCAAAATTATGTTAGCTGGTAATCTTAGGGATATAAAAAACAGCTATGGTCGGGATAGTATTTCTATCGAATTTGAAGGAAACATTGAATTTATAAATGACTATTCTGGTATTGATGTAATAAATAAAACTGAAAATAGAATAGATATTCGTCTCAATGGAAATCATTATCTTGCTAATGAAATCCTACAAAAAGCAGTTCAAAATCTAACTCTCTATCGTTTCGAATTCTCTGAACCTTCACTTAAAGAAATTTTTATTGATACTGTAACAAAAGCTGGGGAGAAAAATGAATATGAATAAAAATTCAAAAATAGGAACTATAATTAAACATGAATACTTAACCAAAGTAAAATCTAAAGGTTTTATAATCGGAACTATTTTAGGACCCATTTTTCTTATTGCTGTTATTTTCATTCCAATATTAATTACTTATGCAACAGTTGGAACTTCTGAAAGAAAAATCCTTATTATTGACAATGGAACAGGAATTGGTAAAGAAATTGTAAATCGGGACCCCACCAAATTTGAAATAACTGACGAACCTCTCGATAGCTTAAAGTCTAAACTTACAAGAAAAGCTATTGACGGCTATTTTGTCCTCGATTCTAATGTAATTGCCAAAGCAGAACTTGATATTTTTTTAAGAGAGGGTGGAGGAGTAGGAACTGAAACAACTATTGATAATATAAAACCACTTCTTAAATATTATAAAACTATATCAGTTCTTGATAAAACTTCTTTGGATTCAACATCGAAAAAAGCTATTTTTCAGGATTTTAAATTTAATAAAATTACACCAACTATACAGGGTGAGAAAAGATATGACGGTTCTGCCTTTGCTGGTTTAGGTTATCTTCTTGGTTTTGCTATATATATGATGGTGCTTATGTATGGAACAACTGTAATGAGAGGTGTAATAGAAGAAAAAGCTAATAGAATTATTGAAGTTATCGCTTCTTCAGCAAAACCCTATGAAATTATGATGGGAAAAGTTATCGGAATTGGATTAGTTGGATTAACTCAAATCATAGTTTGGACTGCTTTTGTTATTATCATTATGTTTTTTGGTGGTGCTATTCTTAAAGATATTATTCCGGCAAGTGCTATGAAGAGCATGTCTACTCAGGACATGTCTTTTGTAAGTTTTGTTTTTCCAAGTATGACTACCGAAAGGCTCTTATTAATAATTCTTTGCTTTATTTTCTATTTTCTTTCAGGTTATTTTATTTATTCTTCAATTTTCGCAGCTATTGGGTCTGCTGTTGATCAGGAATCAGACGCACAACAACTTCAATTTCCGGTTATGATTCCAATTATTCTTCCAATATTACTACTACCAGCCGTAATGAATAACCCCGAAAGTACTTTATCTACAATTCTGTCGTTGTTTCCCTTTTTTACACCAATTCTGATGACAGTTAGAGTAGCTGCAACGGATGTGCCTATATTGGAAATTATTCTTTCTTTTATTCTTTTAATTGGAACTTTTGTTCTATGTGTTTGGTTTGCTTCTAAGATTTATCGGGTTGGGATTCTTATGTATGGCAAAAAGCCTTATATCAAAGATATTATTAAATGGTTTAAAAATGCTAAAAATTAAAAAAGGAGCTTGTTATGCCTAAATACTTTTATCGTTCAAGAAAAAACAAAATGATTGCAGGGGTTGCCGGTGGAATTGCTGAATATTTCGACGTTGATCCTGTCTTAATTCGTGCTGTTTTTATTATTGGTATATTTGCTGGTGGCATTAGTTTCCCTGCCTATATTGTTTTATGGATTATAATGCCTGAAGAAGATAGAGTCACTAAAACAAAAGTGGAGGAGAAAGTTGAAGTTGAAATTTCTCCTGAAGAGGAGCATTACCATAAAAGAAGAAGTAATAATTTTAAAATTTTAGCAGGTATTGTTCTTATAGCTCTTGGTATAATTATTCTTTTCGATAGAATTTTTCATTGGTTTAATATACATGATTTCTGGCCTGTTATTTTAATAATTATTGGAATATTTATTCTGATGAAGCCAAGTAAACATAATTTAGGAAAGCATTAAAAGGAGAAAAAATGAAGCCATCAAAAGTCTTTTGGGGAATACTGCTAATAAGTTTGGGAATATTATTGCTAATTTTCAATTTTGGAGATATCCCAAATTATTTCAATTTTGTATGGTATATCTGGCCTCTTGTTTTTATCTTTTGGGGAATATCTTTACTTAACATTTCTCTCCTTATTAAACAAATTTTAGCTGGACTTTCTGGATTTATCATTGCATTAACAATAATCGGAGGTCTCGGAACTGGTTATAAATTTGTGTCTGATAGTGAAAATTCTTGGGAAGAGGAGTTCTCAAAATTCGATAAAGAATTAATAAAATCAATTGGTGATAGCCTTCTATACTATAAATTCGACTCCTCCTTCGCTTTTACTAATTTATTTATTGAAGGAGGTGCAGGGCATTATAGAATAAAAGATACAACTAACTTCTGGATTAGAATAATTTCTGATGATTTCTCAGAAAATAAATTAATATGTGATAGTTCAAATAAACTTATAAAAGTAAATTTATCAAATGATTATAATTTTGTTAAAGATCGTTTCGACCATAAAGCATTGATAAAACTCAACATTAATCCAATTTGGAATATTGCTGTCAATGTTGGCGCTGTCCTATTTGAATGCGATTTATCTGAATTTAAAGTTAATAAACTTGATATTCAGACTGGTGCTTCTAAAATAAAAATTCGTATAGGGAATAAATTTGATAGTACACACATTAATTTAAGTTCCGGACTTGCCTCATTTAATATTGAAATACCTAATTCAAGTGGGTGTATAATTTATTCTGAAACAGGTTTGACAAAAGAGCAGTTCGAAGATTTTATCAAAATAGATAAAAAAACATATCAAACATCTAATTTTGAAAATTCTGATAAAAAAATTTTTATTAATATTTCAAGCGGGCTCTCGTCTTTTAAAATAAAAAGGTATTGAATTGGCAGGTAATTTAAAAATAT
>JAWABG010000099.1:0-5996 GCA_038884715.1 Candidatus Woesearchaeota archaeon
AACTTAATTTCTTTTTCATTTTTTTGTAATAAATTATCTTTATTGTTCATTTTTCTTCTATCATATTCTGCTTTGTATGTATTTATATATCCTTTTTTAACAAGTCCCTCAATAACATTTTGTGATATTTTGAGTGATTTTACCGCTTCTGAAATAAAAATTGGTTCGTTATTAGATAGTTCTTTAAAATAAAGCCAACTTAGAACAAGAGCTTGTTTTGGATTCTTTTTATCTAATAAATCTAATGTCGTTCTTAACTCATTTTCATTATTTCTTAATTCAAGGCCTAGCCTTATTGCTTTTCTAAACTGTTGCTTTATCTCATCATCAATTATCTTTTCACAAACTATTAAACCATTTTTCTCAAGTAAACGTATTTGTTCCATCACTGAAGAGGTATTTAGTTGTTTTTCTAAGAAAGTTACAGAGACAAAATCATCATATTTTTTCATTAGTTCTAATAGTGCATATCTTTTAGGAGCTTTTCTTTTCATATCGTCTAAAACATCTTCGTTGATGTTTTCATTTAACTTGATTTTCAGTTTGCTTTTCGGCGACATACCTTGGGGTAATGCAGATTTTAAAACTTCACCTAAAGAACACATATAATATTCAGCTATCCACTTGGCAAAATGTAGCATATCATTAGAGAAAACTGGTTCATCATCTAAAAGTTCAATTATTGTTTTAACTTCTTTATTTACTTTACTTATTCTTTCAAACTCTACTATGTAGCCAGTTAGAACTCTTTTACCTAATGGAACTAATGCTCTTCTACCGATAATATTTTCTGTTGCTAAATGTTCGGGAAGGACATAATCGAAAACAAGATCGTTGGGTAATGGTAATGCTATTTTTAATATATTAATCATTTTTGAATTTCTTTTAATAATGAAATATAATTTAATAAAATACTCATCATTGAAAATCAAATTTAGAAATAAAAGTAAAATTTATTCTCTTTATTTATCTGATTTATTTAATTTTGAATTAATAAAATTGATTTTTTCCTTAAATAATCAACAAAAATATGGATAAATTTATTATCGAAGGTGGCAAAAGACTTTATGGAACAGTTAAAATTTCAGGTGCTAAGAATGGTTCTTTGGCACTTATGCCCGCTACTATTTTAGCTCCCGGAACATACCATTTATATAACACTCCAAATTTAAGAGATGTTTGGACTATGTCTCGATTGTTATCCTCTATGGGACTTTTTTGTGAATTGAATGATAACGATTTATTTATAGATTCAAGGAATATTAATTCTTTCGAAGCGCCTTATGAGCATGTGAAAAAGATGAGGGCATCATTTTATGTTCTTGGACCTTTACTTGGAAGATATGGTTTTGCAAAGGTATCATTACCCGGAGGTTGTGCTTGGGGACCAAGACCAGTAGATCTTCATTTAAAAGGGCTTGAGAAACTTGGCGCTGAAATAAAACTTGAATCTGGTTATGTTATTGCAAAAGCTGAACGATTAAAAGCTACTAAATTCCATTTCGATATTTCAAGTGTAGGAGCAACTGGCAATATTGTTATGGCTGCTGTTCTTGCTAAAGGAACTACTTTACTAACAAATTCTGCTATAGAGCCAGAAATTACAGCTTTGAATCGTATGCTCGTAAAAATGGGTGCAAAAATAAATGGCATTGGAACTACTATCTTAGAAATTGAAGGGGTCGATTCTTTGCATCCCGTCGATGAAGAAACAATACCCGATAGAATCGAAACTGCAACCTTTTTGATTGCTGGTGCTTTGACAAAGGGCAAGATAGAATTGCAAAATACAAATCCATATCATTTAGCTTCTGTAATTGAAAAACTCGAAGAAAGTGGTTGCATAATTGATGTTGGAGCTAATACTATTTACTTAGAAATGAACGAGGACCCTAAGCCCGTTGATATTAAAACTTCTGTATATCCGGGCTTTCCTACTGATGTTCAAGCACAGTGGACAGCTTATATGTTACAAGCAAATGGGATAACTCATATAACAGATACAATTTATCATGATCGTTTTAAACACGTTCCAGAGTTACAACGTCTCGGCGCTGATATTGAAGTTGTCGAAAATGTAGCTATAGTCAAAGGTGGAAAAAAATTAAACGGTGCTGTTGTAATGTCTTCCGATCTTCGGGCAAGCGCTTCATTAATATTAACAGCCCTTATTTGCGAAGGAACTACTGAAATTCTCCGTATATATCATATTGATAGGGGATATGAAGCTATTGAAAAGAAACTTAGTTCTCTTGGTGCTTCTATTAAAAGGGTAAAAACAGACTTAATATAGCGAAAAAATTCTAAGCTTTTAAAGCTAATCTATATATTGTTCAACTCCTGTTGAATACTCATTATTCTTGCTTTGACATCATTTATACTTGACTGTTTATCATTGATTCGAGCTTCAATTGATTCTATTATTTTCAAAATTTCTACTTTTTGAGTTTCTTCTTCTGGCTTTGAATTAAGTTTTTCCAGTTTATCTTTCTGAAATTCTAACGATTTTACATCCCAAGAAATTGAGTCTTCTATTCGAACAAGCCTATCCTCAAGATTAAGTAATAAATTATTTAGCTTTTCTCTTTTTTCCTTTTTTATGCTTTCTTTGTATTCATTTCTTTTTTTATCGAAACTTTCAAATGCAGTCCTTATCTTCCCGAATAATTCGTCCCTTTGTTCTTTTTTAAGTTTTATAATACGAAGCTCATTCTGTATTGCTATTAAATTTTCTCTTATTTGCCTGAAATCGTTTGAATTTATTATTTCTTTTTCTATTGTTTCTACTCTTGTATTTAATTTAGAATAATTTTCTGATGTTTCTTTTTCAAACTGGATACGCTCTTCTGTTTGTTTTCTATTTAATTCATTAAAATTTTCCCTAATAATAGAATAAAGCTCGTCTCTGTGTTCTTTTCTCAAACGCATTCCCTTTATTGCGTTTTGAGCACTTATTAATGTTTCTCTTGCTTGCTTAAAATTAGTTGAATTTTGAGCAAAAATTATTGCTCCTTCTATGTTTGTTTTCAACATATGATAATTATCAATACATTCTTTATCATATGTATCCCTTTCCGTATTTTGTCTTTCAATAAGTGAATCAAATGCGGTTCTTATTCTTTGGAATAGTTCTTCTCTATCTTCTTTTTTGAGTTTAGAATTTTTAATATTATTTTGTGCTTCAATAAGTTTTTCCCTCGCTTCTTTGAAACTTGAAGTTATCTCTGATAATTCAATAACATTTGTAACAAATTTTACTAATTTTTCATAATTTTCACTACATTCTTTTTCATATTCTTCTTGTTCTTCTTGCTGTTTTTTATTAAGCTCTTCAAATGCATTTTGTATTCTTGCATATTGTTCTTCCCTTTGTTCCTTCTTGAGTTTTAATCCTTTGAATTCATTTTGAACATTAATTAAAATTAATCTTGATTTTCTTATGTCATTAGATTTTAAAACAGCATTTAAAGCTTCGTCAATTTTTTTCTTTAGTATAAGATAATTTTCTGAACATTCCATTTCATAGCTTTCCTTTTGCTGTGCAAATTTTTTATTTAATTCCTCAAAAGCTTTATTAAGAAGTATTACCAATTCTTCTCTGTGCTCTTTGTTTAAATTTATCTCTTTTAATTCATTTTGCACAGCTAATAATAGTTCTCTTGATTCTTTGAAGTCATTTATTGATTGAGAATTTGCTATTGCTTCTTCAAATTTCTGCTTTAAAGAAATGTAATTATTATATAAAACTTGTTCCTGCCTTTGTTGTTCTTCTAATTGTCTTTTGTTTAATAATTCAAAAATTGCATTGGTAATATTATATACCTCTTTGTGATGCTCCCTGCTTAAGTTAAGCCCATAAATAATCTTGTTATAATCCTTTAAAGTATTAAGTGAGTTTTTCCATTCATTATTTGTTTGGACAAAATTTTCAAATTCTTGTAAATCTTTCGTTAAATCGATTACTGCATTTTCAATAGTATAATCTGTAAAATTAGAATATGGGAAGAGATATTTTTTTAAGGGTAAACTATGATCGTTTTTTTTGTAGTTTAATAAATATTGATAGCAATTCGTGCAGACAATTGATAAATTATTTAAATTCAATTCTTCAATATTATCATCGTTTTTTATTAGATTGTAAAGTAATTCTTGTTTTTCAGAGTTTTCGTCGAATTTCTTCCCACAATGCCCACACATTCCTTTTTGACGTTTTAAAAGTTCCTGATTCATTTGTTCCGCTTGTTCCAATTGTTAACTTCTCCAATATTATTAAATAATGTTATTAATAATTATAAAAATATGCAATTTAAGAAAAAATTTATTTTTTTTTATCATATATGTTAATATATATTAGATGTAATTTTAAAATGTATTTGATATGCTATAATTTAGAATGAAATTTTTAACAAGAAAAAAGCTTAAATGCAAATAAATCTTTTGAATTTAAACAATTTTTTCTTAATTTTGTAAATAATATATATTCAAATTAAAAAAGTTTCATTATGGCAGGTGTTAAGAAAAGATCTAGAAGAGCAAAATATATTACCTTGTATTCTCCTTTTCTTATGCGTGAAACAAAGCATGAATTAATTGGAGAACCTATTGAAACTGCAAATGGACGTCAACAATGGGCGAGATGTACTCGAAGTCATCATTCTCAATTAGTTAATCTGGATACAATTGAAAGCGAAATAGATAAATCTCGGGCAGTTATCCACATATCTCGTGAAGATGCAAGAAAATATACTCCAAGAGAGGAATATCAAGTTGGAGAAGTTATTTTTCATTCTATTTGGGACGATGTTGGAATTGTTAAAGCTATCGAGGTTACAAGTAACGGAGGAAAGTCTATTGTTGTCCAGTTCGAAAAAAATAGCGAAAAAAGATTAATTGAAAATTTAAAATAAAAATATTTATTGATTATTAAAAGGAGATTTTTGTGATAGGTATTACAGTTCAAACAAATGAAAATATTGATAGAGCTTTGAGAAGATTTAAGAAAAAGTATGAACGTAGTGGTGTTTTGAGAGAATACAAAAAAAGAACTGCATTTGTTAAACCTTCTGTCGAAAAACGTTTATCAAAATTAAAAGCTGAAAGAAGACAACAAAGAATATCTTTAGAATTAGAATAGTAATAATATATTTTTGTTAAAAAGCTCTTCATATTATTGAAGAGCTTTTTTTTTATTTCACACCACCACGTTTTATTTTATCTAATACCTTAAAAGTTAAGTCAAACTCATCTTCTGAATATAAAACTGCATCAGTCCCTTTTTCCAAGACTAAATTTATTTTTTCTTCTTTGGCAACTTGCTCAATAGCAGCCATAATTTTTGTTTTAATAGGTGCTAATAATTCATCTCTTTTTTTTGCAATAATATTTACAACTTGGTCTCTGAACTGCAAGATTTGATTTTGAAAGATAGTTAAACTTTCCTCCTCTTTCTTCTGTTGATCTGCATTCATCATTGTTTTTTGCTTTGTATAAGTATCATATTTTTTCATAAAATCATCTTGCAGTTTTCCGAGAGAGTCAGAATATTGCTTTTGTAACTCTCTAATTTCTTTGTCAGCAGAAACAGCTTCAGGCATTTCTTTTAATACAGTTTCAGTTTGGACAACTCCGATTTTTAAAGATTTTGTTTGTCCAAATGTAATGCTATTAAATAATAATGATATTGTTAATATTGATATAAAAAATAAATAACGCATAAAAACTCCTTTATTAATAAAAATTATTGTCCTAAATGAAATAAAAATTTCCAGCCAGATCGTTCTCCAGTTATGTCATCAGTATCAAAACCATAACCATAACTGAACCCAATAATTCCAATTGGATTCATGAGAATTTGAACTCCAAGACCAGCTGCCTTCTTGAGATTAAATG
The DNA here is from genome assembly GCA_038884715.1 of Candidatus Woesearchaeota archaeon. Taxonomy (GTDB): domain Archaea; phylum Nanobdellota; class Nanobdellia; order Woesearchaeales; family UBA9642; genus JAWABG01. Next base: position 5,890 of record JAWABG010000099.1, read on the forward strand.
GGTCAGTTACTTTTAAATTTGACCAGACATTACCTGCTTCAGCAAATGCATATAAATAAACTGGCATTGGATCTAAAGATACAGCAAAGCGAAGTTCAGCTACGTGC
>JAWABG010000100.1:0-5880 GCA_038884715.1 Candidatus Woesearchaeota archaeon
GTGAAAATACAAATTTTTCTTTTTCTCAAAAATTATATCCTTAACATTTTATTATCTTACACTTATTCCTTCTATTATTCCTTATATAAAGAATTTATTTAAATTTCTATTATTTCATCTTCCTTAAAATCTCTTTTAGCCACTTTACCTATCACTTCATCCCATCGCATAGGAGAAATACCATAACCTGGTCTTTTTGCTCCTATATTATTTTCATTAAATATCTCACCTTTTTTAATTTCTCTTATAGCTACTATACTCTTTCTTGCAATCGGTTTGTTTTTCAGTTCTGATTTTGATGGTCTTTTTATTCCATCTCCAAGAGCTTCTTCAACATTTCTTATTGCTTTAATCATTTTTTCCAATTCACTTGGTTCAAGAGATGATTTATGATCTGGTCCTTCCATATTTCTATTCAAGGTAAAGTGTTTTTCAATAATTTCTGCACCAAGCGCAACTACAGCAATAGGAATTTCAATACCAGTTGTATGATCTGAATATCCTACTTTAATATTAAAAGCTTTTTTAATTGTTAACATTGCTTTCAAATTTACATCTTCGTATGGGGTTGGATATTCAGTATTACAATGGAGAACTGTAATTTTTTCCTTATCAGTTCCATTCTTAATTAATACATCAAGCGCATCTTCTATTTCCCCAAGGTCACTCATCCCAGTTGAAAGAATTATATTTTTATTTAATTTACCAATTTTTCTTAAATAGGGTAAATTAATTATCTCTCCAGATGGTATTTTAAATGTTTCTAAGCCTAGATTATTTAAAGTATCAATACTATCTAAATCAAACGGAGATGATAGAAATTCAATTTCTTTTTTCTTACAATAATTAATTAAATTGACATGATCTTCTAAACTTAATTCCAATTTTTTTATCATTTCATATTGCGATTCATTTGTGTCAGTAGTTCGTTTTTGATATTCTGCTTTTTCAGCTTTTTTAGAAACTATATTACTTGCTTTAAATGATTGGAATTTTACAGCGTCGGCACCTGCATTTTTTGCTTCATCAATTAATTTATATGCTAAATCAATTGAACCATTATGATTAACACCAGCTTCTGCAATGATAAAGGTTTTCATTTTGCTACTCCAATATAAAAAGTTTTATACTTTCAGGATCATAAGCAGGTATTCCGTTTTCCATAGCTTCCTTTCTTTCTATAAATGAATCATCTATGAGTATTGAAGGTTTCGTCATATAATTAACTTTTTTTTCATATTTTGAAAGATAAATCACCTCATCGAAAATGTAGAATATACCTAATTCTTTTAGATATTTTAACAATTTTTTGTTTCCGTCTTTTGTTATGAGACATATTTTTTTGTTCAAATTTTTAGACTCAAAGATAAATTTTATTATATCTGTATTGACTTTTCCCTCAGAATCAACAAGTGTATCATCAAAATCTACATATACCACATCAAAATTTATATTCATCATTACAAGTCTGTTTAACGGTCTAAAAAGAGTTAAATCATATTGAATATCATTTTTATAGATAATAGAGTTTTCATTTAATAGTCCACTCCATTGGTATAACATTATTTCTATTAGGTTAGTACCAAGTGCACGATTAAGTGCTAATGATCCTGGTACTCTAAGACCTATTTCTAACAATTTTAAATTATAGTTTTTATCATACTTAACTTGAAAAAAGAAGACACCATGTAGGTTTAATTCCTTCGATATTATTCTTGCATATTCTTCTACTTGTTTATTTACTGATACATCTCTACATAGAGATGTTACAATAGAAATTCCTCTAAAAGTTTTTTCTCTTTTCCTTACAGATAAATATAGCAAATTTCCATTGTGTGAAAAACAATCAACTGTAAATTCTTCATATGGTAAATATTCGCAAAAAATATAATCATCTATGTTTTCAGAGTTTAAAAAAAACTGATATTGTTTAAAATCATCAATTTTAATTGCCTTATAAGAGCCTTGACCTCTTTTAGGTTTAACAAATATAGGAAACATAGATTGATTAATATCAATTGGATTATATACATCTGGACAAGGTATTTTATTTGAAAAATACTCGTAAGTTTTATCTTTAAATCTACAAACTTCATGTGCCATAGGATTATGAATAATTACTGTGGCATTGATTTTATCTAAATTGTGACTCAAATTATAAGCTAAATCATCATTAGCTGGTAATACAAACTCTATGTTTTCCTTTTCAATTAGCTTATTTAACTCCATATAGAAGTTTTTTTCATTTTCGAAAGGTATAAAATGAATATTTTTAAACATATATTTTTCATCTATTTTATGGCAACCTAAAATTGGTTTAAAGTATTTCTTTCGCTTTATAGAATCAATAATTTCATAAGCTATTTCTGTATCACAAGGAAAAATTAGTACATTTTTTCTATCCATTATTATCTCCTATAACCACTAGGTATATTAACAACTCTTTCTTCAATCCATTCGCTATTACCTAAATCAACTCTAAAACAATCATTATACATTGGTAACTTGTGCATTAATCTCCAAACTGGCCTTGTCATAACACCATTACTATTTGAGTATTCTAAAAACTTATTTCTTTCTTCTATATTATTAAACAGTATCGCATTTAACCAATAGTTGGATTTTGAGTTCTCTGGCTCTGTAAAAAAACTAACTTCTGAGTTTAGTTCATCAAAAAATTTTTTATAAAACTCAGCTGTTTCCCTTTTATTTTTTAATATTGTATCAAACCTTTCCATTTGTGCAACACCTAATGCAGCATTTATATTTGGCATTCTATAATTGTAACCTACTTCATCATGAATATACTCCCATTTATGAGGTGTTTTTGCCGTTGTAGTTAGATGTTTCAATCTTGATGCAAGAGCTTCATTATCAGTTACTATCATACCACCACCACCAGTTGTAATTGTTTTGTTGCCATTATAACTAAAAATTCCAGCCAAACCAAATGTTCCTGTATGCTTATTTTTATAAAAACTTCCTAATGATTCTGCAGAGTCTTCAACAACAGGAATATCATATTTGTTTGCTATTTCTATTATCTCATCTATTCTACAAGGGAATCCAAAAGTGTGCATTGGAACAATGGAAGAAATAGGTTTATTGGTAGATTTATTTAAATATCTTTTAGAAATTTTATCATATTTTGTATTACTATTTAACCATTCATTTAATTTTTCTGGAGACATACCCATTGTGTCTATATCAACATCTATAAAAACTGGTTTAGCTCCACAATGTGAGATTGCATTGGCAGTAGCCACAAATGTTAATGGTTGTGTTAAAACTTCATCACCATATTTTACTCCTGCTATTTGTAAAGCAATTTGCAAAGCAGCAGTTCCATTTACAACTGCGACAGCATATTTTGAACCTACATATTTTGATGTTATATCTTCAAAATCACTCACGAATTTACCAACGTAAGAAACAAATGTAGTTTCTATGCATTCTTTTATATAATTAATTTCATTACTTAAGAAAATTGGTTCGTGTAGTGGTATTGGATTTTTATTTTTATAGAGAGTTTTAATAAAATTAGTTATTTCAGTAAACATAAAATTACTAAGAATTTGAGAATTTTTTTGAGCAAGGATCATCTAAAATACCTATTTTAACTAGATTATAGATTTCATTTAACCCATCTGGAACTTTTTTAGTGATAAAAAAGCCTAATTCATTTTTGATTTTTGAAAAATCAACTTTATAGTCTCTAGGATCTTCTTCTTTATGTACATAACTAATTTTTGCATCTGGAATTATTTTGAGAATTTCTTCAGCAATCATTTTTTTTGTATAATTTTCTGAGGTTTCACCTACATTAAATACATTTTGATTTACTTTTTCTTCTTTTGCTTCAAGTGCAAAAATACATGCTCTTGCCAAATCTTCAACGTGACAATATGGTCTCCAAAATTGCTCTCCAAAAATTTTTAGTTCTTTACCTAAAGTTACATCTCTCATAAATTCATTCACAGTTAAATCGAACCTCATTCTTGGTGAAATTCCATAAACAGTTGCAAATCTTAGAGAAGTTGGAAAAAAGTTTTCTCTGGTTTCACTTCTTAATAGATATTCTTCAAATTTAACTTTTAATTCAGCATAAAGTGATACTGGATTTAAGGGAGAATTTTCATTTAAGTAAATATCCCCTGGCATTTTCCCATAATTACTACAGGTAGAGGCAAATATAAATCTAACAACATTAGTTTTACTATTACAGATATCAAAAAGATTTTTACTCGCTTCCCAGTTAACCTCTTTTGCTAGTTGAGGTTCTTTTGCACAAGCAGGATCTCCAACAATTGCTGCAAGATGAATTACACCATATATTTCGTTTGTTAAAACTTCATAGAGATTTTGTAAGTTTCTAATATCACCTTTGATAAACTTAAATCTAGGATTATTGAATATGCTTAATAATGACTCCCCACCAAATTTAAGATTATCATAACCTATAATATAATAACCTTTATTTATTAATTGTCTAGTTAAAACTGAACCAATATATCCCGCTGCTCCAGTAATTAAAATTTTTTTCATTAATTTTCCTCACGAAAATGTTTATTATATATTTTTTGAGCATTTTCATAATCATCTAATCTACCTATATCAAGCCAATAATCTTTTAATTCATATTTTGTAATCATTTCATTTTTTTCAAGCATATTTAAAATAAGATTATCCATTCCAAAATATTCTAACTTATTGGGGAAAAAGCGAAAAATATCTGGTTTCATTACATAAATTCCAGCTAGTATGTACATAACTATATTTGGTTTTTCTTGAATACCCGTCACTCTGTTTCCATCAAAAAATATATTTCCAAAAGAGTATGGTGTAATTTCTTTTTTGATAGAAATAGTTAAAAAAGAATTTTGTTTAATTGCAAATTCATACAAATCTGAGAAATCTATAAGGCTTAAAATGTCCCCATTCATAACAATAAATGGTTCAGTCAATTCATCCCTAAGAAGCAATAATGGACCTGCTGTCCCTAAAGGAAATTCCTCTTTGCTAATTTTAAGTTTAACGCCATATCTTGAACCATCACCAAAGAAGTTTTCTATGTATTCGGATTTATAATTTGTAGCCAAGTAAACTTCATCAAAACCATATTTTTTGAGTCTTTCAATCTGTATTTCCAATACCGATTTTTCACCGATAGGTAAAAGTGGCTTTGGAATTATTTCAGTAAATGGTCTTAAGCGTGTGCCTAAACCACCAGCTAAGATTATTGCTTTCATATAATTAACACTTTTTTTGAGTATATAAAAAAAGCATCTGCTACGATTCTCTTTTTGCTTCAAAAAACTTTTTTGAATTTAAAATAATTAATATATTTTGATGTGCCATTTTAACAATACTGTTTTATTGCCATGATTTTAGATTTTATTTAATAAATTATAATCTTCAAATTTTTAACATATTATACAAGAAACATCTGAAAAATTATGTTTTTTTGATATAGGTAATTAAAGTTCGATTTTATAAAATTTATTTATGTGTTACTGTTTGTTGATTGATCGTTTTTTCTGTTCTTTGACATATTGAAAACCAAAGCAATCTGTAACTTATTATTCCTTCTGTGGATATTAAGTAGTCGCAGTTATTAGTTTCCTAATGTTGTAAACCAAAGCAGCCATTAAAAATTCGAATCTGTTGCGCTTTAAGTCGTAGTAACTGCACCTTTGATAATTAAGGATTCGCTTCATATAGGCAAAAGGTCTTTCAACTTTATTCCTTACACTTGAAAGTAATTGGTTAAGTTTTATTTCTGATTTACTCAAAGGCTTATTCCGGTATCCTTTCGATAGTATGCCGTCGAAAATATTTCTTTTCTCCAATTTCTTTCTTCTGTTTTTATTCGCGTAGCCT
>JAWABG010000101.1:0-5830 GCA_038884715.1 Candidatus Woesearchaeota archaeon
ATATTAAAATATACATTGTTATTTTTTGTCAGATAAGTATTTTTCGAGCAGAAATAAAAAAGATAATATCATGAAAAAAATATTTTTTATTCTTGGTTTAATATTAGTCATTCCGCTAACAAATTTAAACGCTCAGAGAATTGGAAAACTTGCACCTGAAAAAGAACCGGAAATTTATCCGGATAATGCATGGGGAATTGATATTATGTTTGGTGAGTCAGGGTTTGGATTAGGTACATTTCTAAGAAGACAAATCGGAGGAAACTTCACTGCATTTGCTGATATTTCTTTTGCGGAAGCTAAAGATGAAAGAGAAATTGAATACATTGATTACTTTGGACAAACATTTGTAATCGGTAAAAAGAATCGTGTCTTCCAGTTACCTCTTGTTTTGGGTTTACAGTACAGATTATTTAAAGGAGATATTGCAGATAATCTGCGACCTTACATCAGTGCAGGTGCCGGACCAACTTTAGTTATCACAACTCCATATGAAGAGGAATTTTTCAGTGCATTCGGAAATGCTCAGTCCAAATTTGCGTTAGGTGGATATGTTGGAATAGGTGCAAACTTCGGAATTGATAAATCAAGTTTGGTTGGATTAAGTGTTCGGTATTTCAGAGTACAGTTTTTTGATGATGGAGTAGAAAGTCTGTTCGGCAGGTTCAAAGATAATTTAAGCGGATTCTTTATTGCTCTTAACCTTGGGTTGATGTACTGAGATAGGAATTGAATAACTTTTCTTCTTAACGGCTCTGGCATAAGCCGCAACCGGTAATTTACAGCCAATGCTTTTATGTGAATTAAATTTGTAAACTAACCTAATCCAAACTAACGACCGGAAAAGGTTTTCGGTTTGATGCCATTGTTAGGCAGTTTTTATTTTATTGACCAACCAATTCTGATAGCAGCTGTTAAACTAAAAAAATTACTACTACCGTGACTAAAAGGTTTATTAAATGGAAATTCGTTTTCGATAAAAGATAATGGATAAAAACTTATTGTTCTACTTGTAATATAACGCCAGCCAATCCCAATTGAAAAATCTGAAACAAAACCGACAATGGAAATATTTTGATAACCATATTTCAAATGTAATGCACATTCATTTCTATAAACAGAGTATTTTTCAATAAAGCTATATATCTCTTCATCGGAAACTAAATATGCCCAATGATGATTTTTAGCATCTAAATAGCGATAAAGAAAATCTATGCTGAAATATTGACCAATGTAAGTGGCTTCTTCTTTATCAATATATTTTCTTATTTCAGTTTCAAAAGTAAATCCACTTGAGTTATCAAGATTAATAGAAAGAATATCGGGTTTTCTGTCAATATGTAATGAATATCCTAATTCTGAATTTATTGATAAATCTTCTGATAAACCTTTTTCAAGTCCAAATTGAATTGTTGAACTTTCATATTGAATTCCAGTTATCAAATCAAGTATGCTAAATTTTAAAATATAATCGTGCGAATATTCTTTTTGTTATGAATAATTAATATTAATCCAAAGTACAAGGAAAAGTAATATTCTTTTTGTCATATTTTTCGTAAATGTTTATCTGCCTAACGACGTTGCGGTTAAGCTGCTGCCCAAAACAGGGAAGCTAAACTTTTACACAACTGCCAATGATTATTAAAAAACTTTTTTATTAGAATTACTTTGAACAAGATACTTTAAACGGAATAACAAACTCTAAAAAATTTAAAAAGCCGAATGCGAAAGAAGCAGTCAGCTTGAACCGCTGGTTAGGTTACTGTTGCTGAACCTTTATTTTTATTTTTTAATTCTTGAAGTTCCTTTAATAAACTTGAATATTGATATACAGCCTTCAGAAATTCTTTTGCAAATTTAATTGCAACATCCAATTCAGTTTTCCCAATATCTTTATAAACTTTTGCTTCAATATGTGCAGCATCGTTTCCAAGCAATCTAAGTTCGTCTATACCTTCAATAAATTCTTTGGGAATGACAATTTTATTTCCAAGATCAATTATTCTTTCTTTCAAATTGTTCCCGGTAGAGCTTTTATCTTCACAAATTTCCTCAATTGTTCTACGAACCATTATGGCTGATGCAATATATAATTGGTGTGAATGACAAGAAATTGCTTCTTCAAATGTATTTACTACTTTATTCGGAATATCCGTTACATCAAAATCAATTCGCTGTGAAGGATAAGACGCAACAACTTCACTTTTCTGAGAATCATAAATGAAGAATATATGAGTTTTACAATTTTTATTTGGACATTTTCGTTGACCAAGCCAAAGATTATTAACAACTAAATCTCCAGTTATTACAACATTTTCAAAAGAACCTTCACGTCCACAACCAGGGCATCTAATTGGAAGAGTTCCCAAATTACCAGAACTTTCTGATGTAACTTTTACAATCATATATACCTCAGTAACCTAACGACGTTGCCGCTAACCGGCAGCCCAGAACAACAATACCGAATAGAAGCAACATCTTTTTATTTATAAAAATGTTTCCTAGAACAACCGACCTAAAAGAGAAACTTAGTTTTGTAAACCAACCACAATAATTAAAACAAAGCCGCACTGAAAAACGCTGTCCGTGTTGAGCGGCTTGTTATATGTAAATAATCATAGATACTTTAAAATAGACTTATGTAATTCATCTAAATAATAAATTGGATATTTTATTTTATAATCACTTATATAATTATATCCATTTTTTTTCAAGAAATTTTCTCCATCTTTTGTGGCAGATATAGAGAATGAATGATTGAATTTTAAAGGAATATTATTGATATAATTTCTCATTTCTTTAAATATATTCTTTGTAAGAATAAATGCGTGCATATCCTTGCTGATTATAAAAGAAGAAAAATAAAGTGAAGGTATTAATGAATTATTGAAAGGTAGTATCTCCTTTTCTGTAATTTGGTTAGAAACTATACGTTGATAAGAGTCTAAATCAGTTATTAAAAATGAAATAATGGATAATATCTTACCATCTTCAACTATAGCATTACAAAAAAACACATCGGAATTAAGCCAGTGAATGAATTCTTCTACTGTAGCTTTAAATTCACTAGGATAATGACAATTCTCAAATTCATTTATACTTTGAGAATATTCTTTACATTTTTTAGTTGACCATAAAACCATATTAGAAATAATGCTTGCATCTATTTGTTAAATCGGCTATATATAATGGAATAATTAATATCGCAAAAACAATTATTAACCAATAAAACGACTCGAATAACTTTGCAAATGGTAGAATAACAACCATACCATTTAAGAAAATAAAAAGAAGTAAATAAAGTACAACCAGAATGAGGTCAATTAATTCATTAAAAAGAAAATCACGTTTTTTTATTTCTTCTTCAGCCAACTCTTTTGATGAAGCTATTCGTTTAAGAATCCAAGATACAGGGACTGGGAAATATATAAGAATGGGAAGTAAGCACACACTTAAAAAGAAAATATTAAAAACAAGACCATTTGAGTTAGATGAAATTATTGATACAGCTTTAATTGGTTTTCCGTCACCTTTATCGGTACCATAATTCTCATTTTCCATACCTATTTGTGAAATAATTGTGTTAATTCTTGTTTTATGTTCAACTAGATTATCAATTTTACTTAAAGGACTAAATCCTATGAAATATAATGAGGAAAGATAAAATACTAATACCACTAGAAGAGGTAAAAATCTTTTAATCTGGAATAAATTTCTTATGAGACCAAGATTCTCTAAAAAACTCTTATTCATTTTTCTTACTCCCGAATAATAAGTTGAATAAAATTGAAAAAAGAACTACAAGTGCATTAGCAAAATCTATATGTGATGAATGGATGGGATAATTAAAGAAGTAAACACATATTATTAGAAGAATGCTAATGAATAAAGTCATATGAAATACTATTTTGTTCAATTTATAACCAGAAACAACCAAAATGATTGGACCAACAAAGCCACTACCAAGATAAAAAATAAAAGCTAACCAAGTACCTAAGTTGATTTGGAATAAAATAAATGGAGCAATAATAACAACTATAATAAACACTAACCTTCTATACGATGATAAAGAATATTTTTTGAAATCATTATGTATCACTTGAAGTATTGCTAGTAGATATGTATCGGCAGTCGATAAAAGGGCACTTACAAACGTGAGTGTGCTTATAATAACTAAAGCTCCGAGTAAAATATTTTGGTTTTTTAATTCAAAAATAAGTGCTGAAAAACTTGTAAGATTAAATGAACGAGCAATTATGGAGAGTAAAATGGGTATTAAGTAGAGGTAAGATAGATGAAAAGTACTTGAATAATATTTTTTACCAATCACTTTTATGACATCATCTTCGGGAATATTAAACTTAATAATAGCGTTAGAAAATAGTGTTAATCGCTGCCAAGTATCAAAGTAAATCAGTTGTGAGAATATTAGACCAATTATTAATGACGGAATTAATAACAATAGGTTTATCTGTGATAAATCGTTGTATAGTATATTACCAATTTCTGAATAATTAAAATTTGTCAATGGATGAGATAATATTATTATAAGTATTAGAGCCAAAGAACCAAAAATTATCATCCAAAATTGAATATAGTCTGTAATTACAACACTGTTATAACCACCAATAATTACATACCAGCCTAAAAGAATCAATATGATTAGTCCAATAATAAATGAATTCAAAGAGGTAAAACTTACTTCAGCACTTAAAAAATTTACGGAATAACCATATATCTCAGTAAATAGGAAAAGAATTAGTGAAGCAATTACTATGAGAGCGGTTAACTTTCTTGCAAGTTTTGATTCTGTACGAATACCAATTAGTAGTGGGTAATATTCTTTCTTAAGTGAGTGAGCATATACTTTTTTTAGAAATAATTTTGGGAATATTAGAAAACTAAGCAAATAACCTAAAGAGAAAAAGAATGCATAATAAACATTAAGAAGACCCATATAAAATAAACCTAAAAATGCTGTCGTGAAAGAGGCATTTGTTGCTGTCAAAGTTTTCTCAAATTTTACTAATGCATCGTTTTGTGAAATAAATTCTCCAAAATCAAAAAATTCATCAGTTGTACTGATTACCTTTTTAAGTTTTTTTGAAACATAAAGGATAATGCCGACGAAATAGAGTATTGTTATGATTATAACTAATTCCGTTAAGTCGAATGATGCCATAATAATATCTCCATAATTAAATATTTACATATAACTATTAATTAACCCGCCAATAGATATCATTCTCTGGAATGATATCTACCAACCTTTTATTTATTTTTTCATAAAAAACTTAATTGAGCGCTTGCTATCATGCCATACTAAATAATGCTGTCTATCGTTTATTAAAATAGGTTTAATCTTAAGCTGTTCAATCAATTTTGTCTTTTTGATTTGGTTCTGAAGAGTTACCGGTAATGAAGAAATATTTAGCTTTCCACTATACAAAAAATATTTCCTTTCTTTTGCTGATGGAAACTATAATTTTTTTTTAATTACTTCAAGATTTTTTTAAAGATTTTTTTTGATAGCCACAGCAAAATTTTCCACTGACCTACAACCTGAGCGAATTTTAATACTAAAGATTCTTCAAACAGATGAATATGGTTTTTGGAATGACAGACAGTGATTAGATAGACTAACAATTAATAAATAATTTTTTATTGAATCATCAAATCATTCAATCTTTCAATCATTTAATCTTTTAATCAATTAATTTTTCAATTTTAGCGTTTTATAAATCAGTCCGTTGGAATTAAAATGAGTAACTAACTCCAAGCATAAATACTGCTCCGTTAAAGCTTACTTTCGAGTCAAATGTGTCCTGAA
>JAWABG010000102.1:0-5764 GCA_038884715.1 Candidatus Woesearchaeota archaeon
TCATATATTACCACTAATGTAAATACTGCTTGAAGTATAATAAAGACTATATCTCCAATAAAAATACTATATATCTCTAAGAAAACACCACTAAGAATATAAAAATAATCCCTTTCTTTTCTTTTTCTGACAATAACTCCAATTATTATTAAAATCAATCCTATTATTCCAACAATCTTAAAAATTGATATCATAAGTATATATGTATTTATATTATTAATGTATTATATATTTATTATTATAATTAAATTATATTATAATCACAATAACTTAACACTATTTCTATTAATAATATTAAAAATATTATTATTATTAAAAATGTTATTACTATTTAACTGATCTTATCTAATACTTCATGAGCATTAGTTGAATTTAATCTTCTTTTTACTTTTTTCCAATCACTTCCAAGCAATATCTTTGACTTAGTAAATAAAGCTTTTTTTTCATTGTTGCTGATTCTTGCCAACTTATCTGTTTCAATAAGATAATAAGGATAGCCTAAGAATACAGGATCATTAGATATTGACTCTAAATAAGACATTACAGATTTAATGCTTTCATTAAACTTATTTAAAATATCTAGCCTAAAAACATAATCGGAGTTTTTATTTAGTTTGATAAATGCATTTTCATTATTTTTTAAATCATAGAACCAATTTGCGTCATTTATTGATATAAGTGCATAATTAATGCTGTTTCCTTTATCAGTAATTATTCTTGAAGTTTTTGAGATGGCACAGTTAATATTATTTCTTTTTCTGATTTTGTTGATAATGTTTTGTTCAAAAAAGTTTTTTGCATCAAATGAGCCATCTAAAATCACAATTTCTGAATTTGACTCAAGAGTTTTTTCTAATTCAAGAATTCTCCTAATAAAGTTAATGGTGTTTTCGATTGTTCTTTCATTATTATAAGAAAATTCAGGGTTGTTTATATTAATCTTCAAATTCTCCAAATCTGTTTTAGGATATGTTTTGATATTGTATAATTCATTATCTATAGTAATCATTACAAAAACGTCCTTTTTATAGATTTTTTTATATTTTTTATTAGTTTTTAATTTTTTTTCTGAATCATTATTTTCATAATAAGCGTTATCAATCTTTAATTCTACAATTCTGATCAATCCAAAACAAAAATCACTAGTTGATAAAATTGTACAACTTCCCCCATCAATAAAACTAACTGATCCAAATGGAGAATACAAAGTAGATGTCCCAGAATTTAAAAAATTTTTAGGATCAATGTTGTGTTTTCTATTATTTAATATAAAGTAAGAGTCATTTGATTTAAGACTTAATCTATTTCTGATATCACTTATTATCTCTTTCATTGTTATTAAGAACAAAAAGTACTATAAAAGTTTAACTATTATACTTTTTTATATTTGCAACAAAATATGATTGTATGATTTGTGAATTATAATGTTTTTGGAGGATGGAATGGTTTAGGCAGATCAAATTTAGTGTGCAATTCCAAATACTGCTTTATTGTGTCCTGAAATCTATAAACTGTCTTATATAGATCCTTTTTTAGATCTTCAACATATCGCTTAAAAAACCTCCTTCTATACCACGTATCAAAATTTTTTAATAGCCAATGTTTTTTCCATTTATTGTTATAATCCAGTTGAAGATATGCCTCTACTCTGATTATTACATCTCCCTGATTGACATTATATTTCTTACCTCTGCTCATCATCTCGCTTTTTCCTATGTTCAGTGTTTGAATATCAACCTTAATAAAATACCTATAATAATTGTTGTTTTTCGGAACTCTTATAGTTCTCCACCAGATATGATGGTCTATACTTCCATCTGGTTTAATCTTTTGCCAGTACAAGTTTTCAAAATATCCGTCATGATCTAATGATTCGAAATTCTCAATATCAAACCATTCGTGCATTAACCAATAAAGATTTTTGAGGTGATATACATTTTCATATTCTATTTCGTAGAGAGCAACTCTAATATCTCTGCTGTCATCTCCTCTATATGTATAGCTTTCATAAAAATCATCATTCTTTGTCATATTGAATATTCTAACAGAAATTAATATTTAAATGTTGCTGTTGTGACTAACTAAATTTGTTTAAGTTATTTATGTAATAAAATTATTTATGTAAGATTAGTTATGGTAGCCAACTTTTTGGATTATCAAGTTTTTGTGGTAAGTAATCTGTGATAACAAAGTTGAGTCCGTGTTGTGCTAGTGCTTGTTGCTCTGCTCTTTTCTTTATTTCAACAATCATTTTTAATGCTTCTTGCCATTCTTTGTAGTGTTTTACAAATGGATCATTTTTAAGACCATCTTTGACTCTTTTAATATCTACTTCTTTAAGAGGATGTGTTGGTAGTTTGTAATTTGTGATATCTTTTGCCGTTATTCCAAAGAATTTTGCTTGTGGAACGCAAAAAAATTTGTTTATATGTGCTGCATTCCCAGATCCTACTTTTAATGTTCTATAAATGTTTAGCCATCCATAAGGATCTCCATCTGTGAATGCATAAACAGGAATTTTTTTATCATCGCTGAGCCTTCTGATGAATCTACGACAAGACCTTGTTGGAACTCCCCCCATTGAAACGAGAATGCAATTGGATTTTTTCCAATAATTATGCTTTACAAGCCTTTGAAACATACCTGCTGTTTCAATTGCTAGAATAAATTGTGCTTTTGTTTCAAATTGCAATTCTTCAACGTTGATTGGAACACTGTAAGCACCACTTCCGAACTTTGTACAATCAATCTTTATCTCTTTTCCAGTATCAGGATCTTTGTCAATAACAACAAGTTGACCTGCGATATCTCCTCCTTTTTCTTCAGGAATAAAACCCATCTGCTCTCTGTTAACCATTAGCATTGCTTCAATGTCGTCCATAACTGTGTCAGACTCAACTTGCTCGTTAAATCTTGCTTCTCCCCAATTCTTTGATACATAGTAAGCTTCTCTTTTTGTTGCGATATCATTTGTTTTTATAAGTTCTTTTGAAAGACTCATCATCTTGAGTGTCTGTGCAAAGGTCTTGACGCTACTAGCAGTAAGGGTTCTTTTCTTAAATTGATTATTTATATCAAAAAAACCTTCTTTTACATTATACCTCACATTACTTAAACTTCTCAGGGGAGTCTTTAGTTCTGGTTGCTTTCTCATCATTACCTTTTTATAAATGTCATCTGCAATTCTTTTTATTTCATTAATTAATGTATTAGTCATTTTGTATCTTTAATTATTATTGTTTTTATTATTATTTTAAATTATATTATTTAATTATATTTAATATTATTATTAATTATACTCTTTATTTTTTTGATTATAATAATTATTTTTTGATTTATTTTCTTCTTTTTTATTTTGTTATACTTCTTTGTTTTATTATACTTTTTGTTTTCTATTTTTTTGTATATTCTCCTTATTCATCTTCTTTTCCTTTATCTCTATTTTCTTCTCCTTCTTCGTATTCTGAGAAGTATGCATCTTCACTCTTTATCTTTGAGCCAATTTTTGCTAGTTCTTCGTCATACTCAACATTTTTGCTCTCATCAAACTCCATACTATCAACCTTTCCTCTGTGTTGCTCTAATAACTCCTTAAGTTTAGATTCAATTTCGACCTCTTCACTTTTTTTCAAGTCAAGTAATTCAATAAGCGCACTTGCTATGTGTGGAATATATTTTTCTATATAACCCCTTTTTTTGAGCTCTTCACCTACTCTGTTTTTTTTATGAACATATGCTTGAAGTTTTCTTCCTGCTTCTTGAAGTGCAAGTTTAATCTCTTTTATTATTTCTGGATACTGAGCGATAGCTTCTTTGCTTTCACTAGTAAAAGGAACCCAAACACTTGCCATGTGAACAAGAATTGTAAGAGGACCAATTGGCATTGAATCACCGCTCTGATTTAAGCCGTACGGTTTCCAATTTGTTGTCATAACAGACTTTGTTATTGCGCAAGCCCCTTGCTGATACATTAATGGAACCCTATTAGCAAATCGCAAAAGACTAATTGGTTTATCTTTTGGTTGATCTCCGCCATATGCGACTGCTACTTCAATCTGGAAAGGATTTCCTCTATACACACTTGGAGATCTAGTAATAGAACAATAAAATTCTGCGTTTATCTCTTTTTTTATGCTTTTTTCTAATGCTTCTTCTCCTATTGGACTAATGCAGTCTGTGCTAGGATTCATTATTTTTGTTTTTTTAATAGCATTAATCAGTTTTTCAGCGTCTTGCATCTGAAGACTTTTTGGTTTTGTTTCAGGGGCTATTAGTGCATTTGCGCAAATCTCCTTGGCAGTTTCAGCACCAACTCTTGACAAATCTTGCATTAAGAATGCCTGAAGAGTTCTGGTTGATGTTTTGTTTAGCAGCTTCATAAGAATGCCAAGTTCAAGACCATAAGGATGTGGCTTAATTTCCTTCGGTTCTTTGGGTAAATGATCAATTCCTCGAGGAAAAATCAAAGGCTCTGCCTTGGGAGTACTGTATATTATCTGGCAGTGAGGGTTCGCAATTGCTGTTTGCTTGATATATTCATCAACACTTTGATTGCCTTTAAGATAACTTGCTTCTAAATCGAGCTCTATTTTAGTTCCATGATCTTTTCCAGTCCAGTCTTTTATTTCATCTTTAATGATTTCTGGACTGTTTGTCTGAGTGTTGATTCTCAATTCAAAATAATGTGCTGGTTTATTTGATGCAGTTTTTGAAATAATTTTTGTTGGTCTGCCTGTTGTAAGTTGGCTATATAATACTGCTGCGCTGATACCTATTCCTTGTTGACCCCTGCTTTGGCGCAGCCTGTGAAATTTTGACCCATAGAGAAGCTTTGCAAAAATTTTTGGAATCTGCTCCCTAACAATTCCAGGACCGTTATCTTCTACTATAATTTTAAATCTGTCATTTCCCATATCAATAATTTCTATGTTGATATCTGGAAGAATTCGTGCCTCTTCACATGCATCAAGCGCATTATCAACAGCTTCTTTTAGTGTTGTGAGAAGAGCTTTTCTTGGATTGTCAAAACCTAAAAGATGGCGATTTTTCTCAAAAAACTCTGCAATACTTATATCTCTTTGCTGTTTTGCTAATTCTTCAGCACTGATTACTTTCTTAGAATTTTGTTTATTTTGTTTGTCTTCTTTTTTTCCTTTTGATTCTTGCTTTGTTTCTTGTTTTTTTTCATAAGTTGAAAGTTTTGTATTCTTCTCCATGAAAAAACAAAAGAATATAATAGATTAATAAACCTTTCTATAAAAATATAATTAATTTTAATTAAAGTATGTATGTGAATTAAAGTATATTTGTACGCATTATTAAATTAATTGTATACTATACATTCCAAATTTATATATTATAATTTATAATATTATATATATTTCAAATTCAGCATATATATTTTTAATATATGTATTTATATTTTTAGTATAATGTATTTATATGTATTATTGATATATGTATTAGTTCAGATTTAAATAGCTTCAATTGTGTTCATAGTCTTAGAATAATATTTAAATATCCTTAAATTAACTATCTTAAATAAAGTATTTTTTTGTTTTAATATTGTTTTAATAATTTAGCTGAGGTGAAAATATGAAGGATAATAAAAAATTTATTGGTAGTTTTATAATTATTATATTATCAATTATATTATTAATGAGCATGTCGCAGGTTTTTTCTGCATGTACTAAAGACTTAAGCATAGCAAATGAAAGAACAAACACAAGAAATATTGATGCAGGCTCAAAATATGGAAATACGC
>JAWABG010000103.1:0-5679 GCA_038884715.1 Candidatus Woesearchaeota archaeon
AAATGCTATATCAACTTTTATTAATTTAGGTTTTGAAATTATCTTTTTTACAGCTTTTTTCACTTCTTCTCCATAATCTTTAAATGTATCAACTATCTCTATTTTTTTCTCAAATGAATTATCAATCTCTTCATTTGCATTGAGGTTGTCCCAATTAACATCTTCCAGAGGTAAATTGTGTAATTTTATAGCCATCTCTCTATTTCCTTTCTTGTAATTTTTATAAAAACAATATATATATTGATTTTAACACTATATATAATATTAAGACAAAGAGATTTTAGTTTTTTAAACAGTTGAATTACAATTCAACAACAGTTAAAATAAAGATACGATATATTATCATTAAAAAGGAGCAGTCGCACATGATTAAGATACTAAAAAAAGATTAAATACAAAATTAACAAAAATATTAAATAAAAATAATAATGAGTTTACTTGCATATATAAAGCTATTCATACAACCTTTAGAGCTTTAAATAAGGAGATAACAACAGAAGATGAACTTTTATACTACCTACATGATAAAAGCTTTATACAGAAGGTTATAACCAATATAAACTAGGCGATATTTTAGTCTTTGCTATGTTATAATAGGCACTCTTATTCATAAAGTTGGTGAAGAATCTGTTTAAAGTGTGAATTAATTTGAAAGGGGAATTTGATTATTAAAATGGAAAATCATGAAATAAATTCAATGAAAGATGACCTGTATATGTTAGGATATGAGCTTCAAGAAACAAGAGATGGAGAAATGCTATCTAAAGTTATTAATTATATTAATAATTTAGAAGAAAAATTAGTAGAAATAGCCAATAGTGAAGATAGAGCAATTAATTTATTAGGGAATAAAGGTTATGTAGTTAAAAAGATAACTAAAAGCATGGAAGAAGATTATGAGGAATGTGAAAAGTGTGGTTATAATGGAGATTGTATGTCTTGTGCTTGTAGCATTTGCATTATGCAGTAACGAACAATTCATTAAAAGGCTCTACTTAGTAGGGGATTGCGTTTTTCATTTTTATTCACATAAAGATAAAAGAAGAGGTTTAGAAAAAACTTACCTCTTCTTTTTATTTTAAAAGCTATTAAATTTTAAATTGTCCTATTAGCTTATTTAAATCATCAACTAAATTAGATAAATCTTGCCCTAAATTTGAAACTTCTTCACTTGCAGTAGTTTGTTCTTGCATTAATGCGGATGCTTCTTGTATTCCCGCAGCGTTTTCCTCGGAAGTAGCCGTTAAGTTTTGAGTTAAATCGGATACTTTGTTTTTATTAGATTTCATTAATTCGCTAGATTTATTTAGTTTTACAATAATATCTTTTGTCAAATCTATTGAATGTGCAATCATTTCAAACTTTTCGTGAGTTTCTTGCACACTCAAAGATTGCGAATCAACTAATTTTCTTGTTTCTTCCATTGAGTGTACTGCTTGTATTGAACGAGATTTTAATTCATTAATTATTCCTTGTATTTCATTTGCTAAATTAGTTGATTGTTCAGCTAATTTCTTTACTTCCTCAGCTACTACTAAAAAGCCTCTTCCATGTTCTCCTGCTCTAGCTGCTTCAATTGAAGCATTTAAAGCTAAGAGGTTAGTTTGTTCAGCTATATCTTGTATCATAAAGCTAGTACATTGAATCTTTTCGGAATTTTCATTGTTTTGTTTTATTATATCTTGAATACTATTAATTGATAGATTATTCATTTCAGTTTTTTCAATTAAAGTAGTTAATATATTAAAACCTTCTTCTTTTTGCGTATTTATCTCTAATAAAGCATTGTTTAATGTTTGGATATGAGAACAATCGTCCTCAATGATATCACCTATGATTCCTATATTTTCAGACACTTTTTCAGTATCTTTAGCTTGAATACTTACGCCATTTGCAATATCTTCAATTGAATTTGAAACTTGTTCAGCAGAATTCGCAACTTGACTAGCAATTTCTTTAAGTTGTTCAGATGACATTGAGACTTTAATTGTGGAATCTGAAACTTTCTGCAAAAATTCCTTAACACTATCCCTCATTACTTTAAGTGATCTAGCCATTAACCCTATTTCATCTTTACGAACTAAGTATTTTTCTATATCAGAATTTTCTTGTGGTGTAAAATTCATTGTAAAATCCAACTTAGATTGCTTATCTAATATTTTTACAATATTCAATATTGGTTTAGACAAGTTATTTCCTATAAAATAACTTACAATTGTAGCTAATATAGAAGTTATAACAAGAGCTATTAAAACATTTTTAAGTAAATTTACTAAACCTTTCTTAACAATAGAATCAATAGATTCTATTGGGACACCAACGAAGTATGCACCTATGATCTCTCTTTTGCTATTATACATAGGGAAGTATTTAGTTTCGTACTTCCTATTATGAATCACAGCCTCACCAAGATAAGAACTTCCTGCTGATAATTTTTTATATGCTTCGCCTTTAGGATCTAATACTGTTCCTATAGCTCTTTTTCCGTTTTCATCTAAAACAGTTGTTAAAACTCTTGTAAAAACATCACCATTTTTATTAAAAACAGTTGCAACTATATCCATATTATCAGATAAGCGATCTATGTACTCATATTGACCATCTATAGGATTACCTGATATATCTACAAGCATTCCCTCTTTGTTTTGGCTTATTTGAGTAAATTGTTCGTTAAGATATACAGGGAGAACGTTCCCGCTAATTTCTAATTTAGAATTTACTTGATCTTCGATTAGATCTCTGATTAATGTATTTGCACCAACAGTACCTATTATAGTTATTGTGAGAGTGCAAAGTATCACTACCATACTCATTGTAAAGATAATTCTTGTTTTAAAACTTTTCATTATTAAAATCACTCCTTTATATATAGATTTTTTATCATATATTTGTATTTGTGTAAATAAAAATGTTTGTATAAACTATTCTATATTATAGAAATATATATGTTAACCAAATTTGAGAACAAAAAAACTAGCAACTTACTTGTTGCTAGTTTTAAATTATTGCATTTAAGGGATTATATTTTAATTCATAATACTGTTTAACTTTAACTTGACCACTTATCTCTTTAAGTTTATCCTCTTCAACAATTTTACTGAAATTATAAAGAGCAGTTGATCTTAAATGCCTTGGTGATATTGTTAATGGTAAATCTGATTTTATTAATGCTTCTTTAAAGAATAGTTGAAAGTTTCTTATGTTGTATTTATGTCCAAGAGAAGATAAGAATAGATATTTTGAATCTCCAATAATTGAAGGGTAGTTAGTTCTTTCTGCTAAATATTCTTTTAAATCAATTAGCAAACTATCACTTAAAGGAAATTCTTTTACAAAACCATCATCATCTATAAAAGTTACTACTTTAGACGAAATATCAATATCTGACAGTTTAATATTTAAAATGTCTGAAATTAAACTTCCAGTTTGCAAAATCAACTTGCTAAGCACAATATCTCTTATTCCATTTAACTTTCTCATATTTTCAAACAATATTTTCAAATCAGAACTATTTAAAATAGTCGGTTTTTTTTCAGCTTCGTTTCTCAATTTTTTCACTTTAAACAAAGGATTATATTCATATATATGCCATATATCTGTAAGATAGTTAAAAAACAGGTTCAATGATTTCAGTTTCGCATTTATTGTTTTATTATTATTTTTTAAACCTTCATAACAAAACAACTTAAATTCTTCTATATGAAAATTATTAACATCTTCAATTAAAACCTCATCAAAGGCATAGTACATAAATTTATCAAACATTTCAATCGTCTTTATATCAAGATAGATAGTTCTTGAATTTCTATTTTTATAATTAGAAACTATATAATTACGAAAGTGAGGTATATACTTATTAAAAATATGATGGGTTTTAACTGACCATGAAGGTTTAAATTTGTCTAAATACTCAAAATTCATAATATCACCTTTCCTTTTAATTACATTTCTTTTATCCCACATTTACAAAAAATGTAAATGCGATTTATTAAATTATACATTTTTAGAATTATATCATCAATATGATTTTATTAATATTTTTTATATTTTACCACAAAATCAAAATGATAACCATATGAGATATACAAAGGACATACAAAGGACATACAAAAGGCACACTCATATTATCTAAGTTCTTTTTGGGTTATATCTAAACAAAATACTTTAGGCACACATACGACATACAAAGGACATACATACGACATACAAAAGGCACACTCATATTATCTAAGTTCTTTTTGGGTTATATCTAAACAAAATACTTTAGGCGCACATACGACATACAAAGGACATACAAAGGACATACAAGTGGCATAATAAATATTGACAATATTGGTAATTGTGTATTACAATAGTAGTGGAATTACAAATATATAATCTAGGAGGCAATATTATGACTAAATTAAACCAAAACGTTGAAGTGGAAAACTCAACTGAATTGCAAACTTTTAATGTTGAAGTTGGTGCTGATGCAGGAAATAGCACCATTAAAATAATGATAGGCGGTCATTGGAAAAAACATGAGTTTTTCATGTATGATAATGTAACTGCAAAATCTGATGAAGTAGATTACACATTCGATGACAATGATGAAACTGAATTGAAAAATATGTTAGATGTTACGATAACCTCTAATAATGCTGTAGGGAATAGATTTCTTTTTGGAGAATTTGCCAAAAAGTATCGTAAAACCCTAAGTGAAAGAGTTAATAATAAAAAGACACAAGATCCACAATTGCATTTAAGCACACTTACTGCTATTGCAAGTTCTGTAGTTGAAAAAGCTTTAAATGAAGAAACAGACTTGGAAGATGAAATAGTTATTAATGTTAAAATGTGTACAGGCTTACCATATGAAGAGTGGAAAAATGATAACAATAGAGATAGGTATAAAAATTTGTATTTAGGAACCCATATAGTTGAGTTTGAAAATAAAAAATATCCAATTAGAAAAGCTATATTAAATATAAATGATGTAGATGTGGAAATAGAAGGATTACCTGCGTTAAAAGCAGCGTTAGGTGCTAATAAATTCGCAGACCAATTTGATAGCAAAGAAGAACTTATTGGTGGAGTAGTTGCTATGGTTGATATTGGTTGCTACACTACAGATATGATAGGTGGTATATACGAAGAAGTTGGACAAGATGGTGATGATATTAAACTGGGGATTAAAAATAGAGCAAACCTATGTACTGGCATGAGTATTGGTGTTGGTACTGCTGCTGAAAGAACGATAAAAGATATAATTAACGAATATCCACATATAAGTGATTTGAAAATTAGTGATATTTTTAAGGCTAATATGTCACAAAAGAAAATTATTCAAGGGAAACGAAAGAGTATTGAACCTTTCTTCTCTGACAATTGTTACAACATAGGAAAGGAGATTGGAACTAAATTTGTAGGACTTTTTGATACAAATGGATACAAAGAAAGTTTATATCATATTTATATTTGTGGAGGAGGTTCTCAAATTCCTTCAATTATTCAAGGTTTCAAAGATATTTTAAGTGAATTAAGATATGATACTGAGTATATTCCAGTTGAGATACTTGAAAGACCAAATCCAGTTCATGCTAATACTTTTGGATATTATTTAACAGCTAAATTTAAGTAATAAAGTAAAGTGTAAATTTTAAAATAGGAGGTACTTTTTTGTATCTCCTAAAAAAATAA
>JAWABG010000104.1:0-5677 GCA_038884715.1 Candidatus Woesearchaeota archaeon
CGTGTTTTAAATTTTCTTGCAGAAGAAAAAATCCCTAAAGATACAGGCGATTTTAGACTTATGGATAGAAAGGTAGTCGAAGAATTAAAAAAATTAAAAGAGAAATCTAAATATCTACGAGGATTAATAGCTTGGTTAGGATATAAGCAAATTTCATTAGAATATGTAAGAGAAGAAAGATTAAAAGGGAAGAGTAAATATTCATTAAAAAAAATGATTAATTTAGCATTAGATGGAATTGTCGGGTTCTCATATAAGCCTATCAGATACATAACTGTATTAGGTGGCTTTATATCAATAATAAGCTTACTAGCTTTTATAATTTTATTGTCTGTATATTTAAAAGGTTTGATAGATATATCCTCTATCTACATAAGTGGAGCAATATTTCTTGTAGGATTTCATTTTTTATCTTTAGGGGTAATTGGGGAATATGTTGCTCAAATTCATAAAGAAGTTAAAAATAGACCTGTATATATATCAAAAGAAGAAAGGTAAGTAATTATGAATAAAGGTAATTTTATGAAAATAGAAAATGGAAAGCTTTCAGTTGATATTACAGAAAAACAGAAAAAGTTAATTAAACTATCGTTATTAACTTTAATAAGTGTAGTTATATACTTAATAGGTGCTAAAGAAATAGGTGATCCAGATGCTTTTTGGCATATAAAAACTGGTGAGTGGATATTAAAAAACAAACAAGTGCCTACAATGGATATTTTTTCATGGTATGGTAAAGAGCAAGGTTTAACTTGGACAAATCATGAATGGCTTTTTGAAATAACACTATATTTGTTTTATAAGTTCTTTGGTTTCAAAGGAGTGTTTTTTTTTGTAAATATAATAAGTATTGCATTATTTATAAGTCTATATAAATTATGTGAAATAAAAAGTAAAGACTTCATACTAAGTCTAGTTATAGCTGTAGTTTCTATTTTAGCAATAAGGGGTATATTAGTTCCAAGACCACAAATAATGTCATATTTGTTATTTATAATAGTTGCAATTTTATACGAAAAGAAAAAGTGGTTTTTAGCACTCATAACTACAATAATAACGATAAATTTTCATGGTGGAGTATATCCAATCTTTATAATATTAGCAATATACTACTGTTATAAAGAAAAACCTTTGATGATATTATTAGTTTGTTTAAGTATATTGTTAAATCCAAATGGGTTTGAATTAATAACGTATACTATAAAAAATAGAAGTTCTGATCTTGGAGTAAGGTTTATATCAGAAGCTCAATTAACTAGCATGGCTGCTGGTTCAAATTTATTAATATTAATAATTTATATGTGTCTACCTTTAATTCTTCATAAAGTAGAAAAAATTAAACTAGATACTGTAATATATATCTATGCCTATATAGGTTTAACATTCTTAGCTGAACGACATACTGTTTTTGCTTATGTGGTAGTATTACCTGAATTATCAAAGTATATAGGAAAAGGATTTGAAAATATACTAGAGTATATAAATGCTACTGCATTAAAGAAAGTTGAATTTAAGTTAAATAGACATCTACTTAATTTATATCTCGTAATATTAATATTTAATTTGATGTTGTATGTAAGTATAGAAAATATAAGAATTATGCCGTATATAGCAGAGGATTGTATATCAGAAATTTATCCTAAAAAGGCAGTAGAATATTTAAAAAGCCATCCGTTAGATAATCTATATCATTCGTATGATTATGGTGGTTATTTAATATTTAATGAAATAGATACTTTTGTTGATGGTAGAGCAGATCCTTATAGTGAAAAGTTCAATGATACTACTGTATTACGAGATTATATGGAAAGTGATTCATTAAATAAAGATATAGAAGAATTTTTTGATAAATATGATATAAAAAATATACTACTTAAAAAAGATGATAAGTTATATTTTGCATTAAAGCACTCTGATAGATATAAAGAACTTTATTCAGATGATGATTATGTAATTTGGGAAAGAATAGGTGAGTAGCAAAATGAAATTAGTAAGTATAATTATTCCTGTATATAATGGTGAAAATCATATAAGAGGGGCAATAGAAAGTTGTCTTTCTCAAACTTATTCTAATATCGAAATAATAATAATCAATGATAATTCAAAAGATAATACTGAAAAAATAATACTAGAATATAAAGATGATAGAATAAGATATATAAAAAATGAGATTAATCAAGGAGCTACTGGAAATTGGAATAGAGGGTTAGATTTTGCAATAGGAAAATATGTTAAAATTCTTTGCCATGATGATATTTTAGAAAAAGATTGTATAGAAAAACAGGTTGCAATATTGGATAAATATAATAACGTATCATTAGTTACAAGTGCAAGTGAAGTAATCTTAAATGGTGGTAAAAAAATAAGTGAGAGAAGATACTTCAAGGAAGAGGGAATATATAACGGTAAGGAAATATTAACAAAGGCATTAAAAGATAGAAAAAATTATTTTGGAGAGCCGTCTATATGTATGTGGAGAAATAACCATATAAGATTTTTCAAAAATAAATACGCACCTGATTTTGAGTTTGCAATTTATCAATTATTAGAAGGTGATTTATATTATATAGATGTAGTTTTAAGTAAATTTAGATTGGCTAATAATAGCGGAACGTCTAATTTAGTTAAAAATATAAAAAAATCTATTGAAAATATTCTTAAAGAGGATAGACTTCAATTCAAAAGATTAGGTGAAGAATACAAAGAGTATACTTCAAGGAAATATAAAATAAAGTTAATAAGTAGATTTATGGCAAGATCAATAGCAGTAACATTCTTAAAAGAAGATGGACAGCTTATTAAATATATAGCAGTAGGAGTATGTAATACTTTAATATCATTAATAACGTATTTTGCTTTAATATACTTTAAAATGAATTATATTAAAGCGAATACAATAGGGTATATTGTAGGGTTGATTAACAGTTATATTTTAAATAAAAAAATAGTGTTTAACCATAAAGGTAAAACAATTAAATCGGGTATATGGTTTTTAATAATAAATATACTTTCATTAGTGGTTAGTAATGGTTTGTTATATATATCTATAGAGAAATTACAAATAAACAAGTATATATCACAAATAATAATTAGTTTAATACTTATAGTAATTAATTATGTATTTAATAAAACTATAACATTTAGAAAAAGGAGATAAATATTATGTTGAAAAATAATAAATTTAAAAAATATATTGTAAGTTTTTTTATAATAGTGGTAATAGGGTTAATAACTATCCCTTTGATAAGATATATTAATAATAAAAAAGCACCTGTTTCAAATGAAATAACTAAATCAATTGAAAGTGAAAAAGAATTTCAGGAAAAACTTAATAAAGCAAACGAATTAGTAAAAAAAATTAAAGAGAAAAATCCTCAAATCAAACTGAAATCAATTAATAATAAAACGATAGATCAATATATCGAATATTTAGAAAAAACATATGCTGAAATGGAATAAAACCAAGTTGACTATGTAGTTGTAAAAATGTTCCAAATGTGATATGATTAGAATAAATAAATCATTAATAAACATAATAACAATAAAGTTATTGTGAGATACGTAACAAAAGTGTGAGATATGTAACAAAAGGAGGGTATGTATAAAAACAAAAAATGTAAAAAATGTAAAGATAATAATTTGAAATTTAATGCAAAAAGGAGAAATGTAATATGTTAGACAATAGAATAAAAAAAGTTGCATATGTATTAATGATATCAAGTGTACTATCTAATGTAGTAGTTCAAAATTTTAATATAGTTAATACGTATGCATATACACCTATGTATGATTATACAAAAACTTATAGTGAGATACCAAAAACTACAACATTAGAATGGTTTAAGAAAAACGCAATAACAATAACACCTGAGAAAAATCCAAATTTATTTTGGAAAGATATTACTGGCGTACCTAGATATGTATTAAATCATTCAAAGATACCCTTAGATGGTAAGGTATATCATTGGGTAAATAGAGCATTCACTCTAAAAGATGGGGGTGTTGTATTTGAACCGGAAAGGGATGTAGATTTTTATGTAAAAGGGTTAAAAGTTGAGTATTCAAAAACTAAAGAGGGTAAAGTTATATTAACTTATCAATTAGAGGGGTACAGTGATTGTTGGGGCGTTCCTTTTGAAATGTTTATGGATTTTAAAACATTAGAATTTGAGGATAAGGATTTATATACTTATTTAAAGTCCTTAGATAAGGCAACAACACCTAGTACAACCCCTACACCCAGTACAACCCCTACACCTAGTAAGACAACTCCTGCACCTAGTAAGACAACTCCTTCACAAAGTAAATCTTCAAATAAGATGGTTGTAACAAGAATAAATGGTTCTAATAGAGTTGATGCATCTATAAAAGTGGCAGATAATTTTAGGGGGAAAAGTAAATTAAATAGTGTGATATTGGTTAGTGAAAATAGTTATCAAGATGCATTAACAAGTGTGGTATTAACTAAAAAATATAATGCTCCTATAATGTTAGTCAAAAAGAAGGCATCGGAAAATAAGGCAATAATTGACTATTTAAAGGCTAATATGAATAAATCAGGTACTATTACTATAGTAGGATCTGTGGGGGTAATTGATAACACAGTTATAAACGCACTTAAATCCTCTGGTTTTACTAAGATTAAAAGGTTAACTGGTTCTGATAAGTATTCTATTAATTTAGCTATTGTAAATGATTTTAATGCAAAAGTAGGTACGGATATTATTGTAACTTCAGCATCAAATAATGCTGATATAATATCTATTTCATCTTTAAGCGCAGTAAAGGGGTATCCTATACTTTTAGTAGATAAATCTTTATCTACTGCTCAAAGGAATGTAATAGCTAAAATAAAACCTAAGAATATTTATATATTAGGTAGTACTAATATTGTATCAACTAAAATTCAAGGTGAACTAAAGAAATATTCATCAAATATAACTAGATTAAGTGGTGCGAATAGATTTGATACTTCAAATATAATTAACACAAGATTTAAAACAGTACTGACAGGTTCAAATGCTATTTTAACTAACGGAAGTGATTTATCATACTCATTAATAGGTTTAGGTTTAGCGAGAAAATTAAACTCACCTATAATTTTAGTGAATGATAAAGATACTTCGTTACAAAAGAATTTCGTTGTAAATAACAAGAAGTATAACATCTATGTGGTAGGAAATAATAAAGTTGTCACTGATAAGTCAGTAACAAGCATTACTGAGTAGGTAGGTGGTTTAATATGGGGATGACTAAAAAGATTAAGAAAATTTTTGTTGTAAGATTGGTGTTAATAACACTAATCTTACAACTATTTTTAATTTTTAATTTTTCATATGTTGAGGCAGGGATTACCGACCCTACTAGCTTAGGTTGGGTTAGTGGACAATCCCCAAAATATCTAGCAGATACTTCATCTAGTAATAAGTGGTATAGAGCAAGTGATATATCCGGTTCAAATATAATGACTAGGTTAAGAAGTTCATACACGTATAATACTAGGAGAGCAGCAGCAGTGGGGCTTACTTGGATGCAAACAAGATTGGTAGGTGAAACCGAAGGTGGTAATAATTATCAATATGCTAACATTACAACCATGACAGTACCAAATCAAGGTACTACAAAAGGGTTCACACGTTGGTATGATAGTCCTTATGGTGTATATTTTGATTATCAA
>JAWABG010000105.1:0-5541 GCA_038884715.1 Candidatus Woesearchaeota archaeon
GTTATAAGAATTTATACTTGTTTTAATAAGCGCATTTAATATATTACCATAATTTCCCAATTGTTTTAAATTCTGATTATTGGAGTATATAAAATAAATAACATAAATAGCACTAAGTAGAATAAATATGGATAGTATAATTAAAAAAAACTTGTTTCTTACTTTCATAAATTTACTTTTTAGAGATATTATCAAAAATAATTTTCCTTAAGTCTTCTTTTCTGAATGGTTTTGACAAATAATCAGTAAATCCACTATTTAATAAATAATTAATTTGATTTTTATCTTTATTTGAAGACAAAGCAATAACAGGTATTTTTTTTATTTTAGCCTTTATAGAATTTAAGAATAAAATATCAGAATCTATGTTATTATCAATTATATCCATTATTATAAGTTGAAACTGTTTTTCATCAATCAATTGTAATGCAATCGAATGTTTTGGAGCAACATCAACATCATATAAATCTTTCAAACAAAAATAAATAAAATCGGCATTTGCTTTATTATCTTCTATAATGAGTAATGATTTTTTCTTATTTTTTTTATTGTTAAATATATCGAAACTTTCAATTATATCATCTTCGTTTAAAGGCAAAAACACTTTAAATATAGAGCCTTTTCCCAATTCACTTTCAAGTGTGATATAACCGTTTAATAGCTCTACATAATGCTTGGTAATAGTTAAGCCCAAACCGGTACCCTCATATCTCCTTGAATAACCTTCGCTTACCTGAGTAAAGTGTTGAAATATTTTATCAAAGTCATCTTTATTTATGCCAATTCCGGTGTCTTCTACAGAAACCATCAGAAATGAATTTCCCATTATTTCTGCTTTACTCACTCCAACTGTAATTTTTCCAATATTTGTGTATTTAACTGCGTTTCTGACTAAATTTAGTATTATTTGCTGAAAAATTCTTCTATCAGTTTTAAAAATAATATGACTATCATACTTAAACTCGAATTTAAGACCTTTATCAAAAGCAACTTTTCTCTGGGGTTGAATAATTTTTTCAATAAAATCGATAATTTCGACCTCTGTCAATTCTAAGTTCAGTTTGTTCGATTCAATAATTGAAACATCTATAATAGTATCAATGGTTTCGAGTAATCTGTTTCCACTAATTCTGATATTATTTATCATATCAAGATGATTATCGTCTTTAATTTCTGACATCAAAAGCTCTGAAAAGCCAAGAATTCCATTTAAAGGTGTTCTAAGTTCATGACTTATATTTGCAAGGAAATTCGATTTTATTTTATCGCTTTCTACTGCTTTCTGTCTGGCTTCTATCAACTCTTTATGTTCTGCTTTTTGTTTTGAAATATCCTGATAAATTCCATAAACAACAACTTTGCCATCAGGCATAGTAATTGGAACTCCTAAAATATTAACATCAATTTTCGTGCGATCTTTTTTTAACCTTACCGCTTCGTATGATGTTAAATTGCCTGAATGAGCCATGAGAGTTATATTACGTGCAGTTTCTATCTCTTTACCTTCAGCAATCAAGTCATCAATATTCCTTCCTAATACTTCATCTTCTGTATATTGAAATAATGAAACAAATTTTTTATTAACTCTTAATACTTTACTATTTTTATCGGTAATAATTATAGCATCCGGAGAATTATTGAATAAGTTTTCGAAATACTTCTTTTCATTTAAAAGAGCAGTTTCAGTTTCAATATTCGACTTGATATCAGTAAAATAGCCACATGTCCCCACTACTTCTCCATCTTTTCCGAATACCGGTGTTTTAAATACTTCCCATATTTGTTCAGTTCCAAATAAATCAAACTTAACTCTATTGGTAATTTTTTTCTTATTAGTAATTACTTTAAAATCTTCTTCTACAATTTTTGAAGCAAGTTCCGAGCCCCAAATATCTTTATCAGTAAAACCTATAATATTCTTAAAAGGTTTTCGACATACTTCACTGAACTTTTGATTAACAGCAGTATATTTACCATCAAGATCTTTAAGCCATGCTCCTGAGGGTAAATTATCCAAAATTGCCAGTATTTGAGATTTTGAAAGTATTAAATCCTGTTCTGCTTTATGTTGCAACGTAAAATCTTCTACTAAACCAATTCCTCCTATTATTGTTTTGTCTTTATTGTTTAATAATGGTTTAAGAATTAATCTTATATATACGGTTTTATTACCGGTAACCGAAGTATATTCACCATAGTATGAAACTTCATTGTTTGATAAACATTTTTCAATTGACTTCAGTATATTTTTGTCTTTTACGTTTTTAAAAATATTGAAATTAATCAATTTGTTTCTTTCAGAGCCTAATATTTCTGTAAATTTTTCATTAAACAATACAATATTGCTGTTTTTGTCAAAACAAAATATTCCTACAGGGGAATAATTGAAAATCAATTCATAAATTGAATTAAATTCAAATATATTGTCTTTATAAAAAAAATTTTCATCTTGACAAGAAACCATATATAAATTATGTTTTTATTTTTTCAAATTTATTGAATTTCGATTTAATAAATTTATTAATACCTTCGATGTACTGTTTAACGCGGATTTCTAAATAGCTCTCCGGCTTTACCGCCCGGTTTTCTTTGATTATCCTCATATAATTCGTTACTTCTTGATAATCTTTGGTACCAGTTAGGATCGTTTACTTCTCCAAGTGCATCGGAATGTATAAGTTCATAATCATTTGATGCTAAATTTGGATTATAAAAAACAAACTTTTTATTTGATTGGTTATTTATTTTGTAATAATGCCATATCTGATAGGGTACCGAACCCCATCCTTCATCATTCAAGCCTTTACTTGCTTCGAAAGAACGGTCGACAATTTCATTGGGTGCTCCATATTCTAAATATACTCTGCCTCTGTCGGTTTCATAGCCTTTTTTAACTTTAGTTCCAAATTTATTGTTTACTAAAATCACTTTTTCTTTATATGCTAACCAAGCTCTCTCAGGATCGGTACTATTGCGTTGCAGCCAAAAATTAAAGAAAAATTGTTGAAGGAGTTTTAAATCGGCTGTCTTTATTTTTTGGTTTATAAAATTTCTTTCAAGTTCGGATGAAATCGGATTTAAACTTTTAATATAATCTATTATTTCATTCAAATCATTTATTTTCCCTGCGAATGTTTCCTCAACACTCAATGCTGCAATGTCTTTAATATCGAACTGAATTTTAGGATTGCTTCTTTGAAAGAAAATTTTATTAGCAGCAATTAACTGATTATTTTTATCTCTTACTTCCAAAACAAGATTAAAATTTCCCGACGGCAACTGCAAAAGACTAAACTCACCAAAAACTACATTAACAATTTTGCTTTGTTCTCTTTTGTTTTTAATCAAATTACTTATTTTTTTTGAAGTTTCGTAAGATTCAACATAAACAGTTGTCAGAAAATTTTCATTTTTCCCAAGTTTTTTTTCTGTATTATATATTTCTGCATAATAAGTAATTTTCTCTACTTTTTCGGGATAAAAATCAGAAACATAGGGAACTAAGTCTAACCCGCTTTTAGTTATAATACTTGGGCTTGTAGATTTTTTGTATGAGTCAATTAATTGAATTCCTGATATTGATATTTTATCTTCAGGAAAATCGATAATTATTTCTTCTTCGGTTTTATATGGTTGTTTATCAGAAAATTTGTCGGAAATAATAATTTCAAACATGTATTTTCCATTTGGCAACAAAAAACGCTGCTGATCAATAAATGAAAAATTAATATTGTTTGTATCTTCAATTTCATTGCTGTTTAGCTCATATTTTTTAAAGTCTTTAATTACATTGTTTTGTTTGATAATCATTGTAACTTGGATTACAGCCTGATATTTGCCGACTGTGTTTTTTGTATAATTTACAGTCCTTCCATCAACAGCCAGATATGTTTCAAAAAAAGGACCATGTTCGGGTGAAAAAAAAGTTGAATAAGTGAGTATTGCCTGTAATCTTTTATTGTTGGCATAAGAGGAAAATATTAGAGATAAAAATAATAAACTTAATAGAATTTTTTTCATATCTTAAAAACTGTTTTTTTTAATTTTTATAATACTTTTTTTCACAAATTTATAAATATTTGAATTCAAAATATAGTAAAAAACCGTTAATATTGATTTCTTTTTTATTAATAACTTTTAATATTTGTTTAAAAATAAAAATTCAACTTAAATAAGCCTGTAATTTCAAAATATTATAACATAAAATGTATTTTTGTATTGACAATTAAATTAGCGTATGATAAAGAATCTTTACATTGAAAATTATGCACTTATTGAAAAACTAGAACTTAACTTCGGAAAAGGATTTACGGTTATAACCGGAGAAACAGGAGCCGGAAAATCAATTATAATTGGAGCATTATCACTATTACTTGGACAACGTGCAGATAATAATGTTCTATTTGATAAAAGTAAAAAATGTATTGTTGAGGGGCAGTTTGATATATCGTTGCTTAATATTAACAATATTTTTGATGAAAATGATTTGGATTATGACGGAATTTGCATTATTCGCAGAGAGGTTAACTATAACGGAAAATCGAGGGCATTCATCAACGATACACCTGTAAATCTTACAATTTTAAAAGAAATTGGTGAAAAATTAATAGATATACATTCACAACACAATACGCTATTACTCAGCACATCCGATTTTCAGCTTAATGTATTGGATGTTTTTTCAAATAATAAGAATATTCTGAAAGAATATAAAACCGAATTTAAAATTTATGAAAATTTAATAAAAAATCTGGAAACACTTAGAAATAAGGATAATGAAGCAAATACCAACAAAGATTATCTTCAGTTTCAGTTTGATGAACTTGAAAAAGCAAATTTAATTATTGACGAACAGGAAAAATTAGAAAAAGAACTCGAAGTTTTGACTAATGCCGAAGAAATTAAGAAAACACTTTACGGCTTATGTTACGAATTAAATGATTCAGAAGAAAATATAATAAATCGACTGAATGAATTGAATTCCGGAATAACGAAAATTAAAAATTTTCATCCAATTTTAAACGAAATCGAATCTCGACTATTAAGCTGCATTATCGAATTGAAAGATATAAACGATGAAGCATTTTCGTTTAACGAACAAATACATTTTGATAATAATTTGATTGAAAAATATACTGAAAGACTTGATATTATTTACAAATTACAAAAAAAACATAAAGTAAGCACTGTAAGTGAATTATTAGAAATTAAGGATGATATTTCTGAAAAATTAATCAATATAACTTCACTTAGTGAAAAAATAGTTGAACTTGAAAAACAAGCTTATAATCAGTATAATAAAATCAAAACAATTGCCGAACAAATTTCAAATAATCGTAATAAGAATATTACCGTTTTAGAAAAAAAATTAATTGAGATATTGAAAGATTTAGGAATGAATGACGCCAATATTTCTATTAACTTAATTAAGTTAGACCGCCCGAATATAAACGGAATTGATGAAATAACCTTCCTATTTTCAGCAAACAAAGGAAGTAATATGAAAAAGATTTCTGAGGTTGCATCAGGGGGTGAAATGTC
>JAWABG010000106.1:0-5496 GCA_038884715.1 Candidatus Woesearchaeota archaeon
AGGAAATATTAAACCTGTTTTTATTAAATATATATATGTTGGACTTAGAAAAGAAGTTTATAATATACAAAGCGATTTTAAGAAAATGAAACCAAAATCAGCATTAAGATATTTAGAAATGATGGATTATTAATATGAGATTTATTAAATATTATTACTTAATAGAACAGGTTTTCAATAATTGGAAAAGTGCTTTATCCCAAAGTCAAGAATTGAAAGCAGCTGTTGATCTGATGAAAGAAATTAATAGACTTGGATATGAATGCTTGATTGTTGGAGGATCTGTTAGAGATTTAATTTTAGGAAAAGTTCCAAATGATATTGATTTAGTAACTAACATACCACCATCAGAAATTGAAAAACATTTTGAAACTCATGATATAGGTAAAAATAAGGCTTTTGGAGTTAGTGTTGTTAAATATAAAGGTTTTATATTTGAATTAGCTAATTATCGCGCTGATTTATATGACAAGATTGGTGGTAAAGGAGCTGACAGAGTTGAAATAGTTTCTGATTTTAAATCTGATGTTTTACGGAGAGATTATTCTATAAATGGTTTGGGCATTGATGCAGATGGAAATATAATAGATCATGTTGGCGGTTTAAAAGATATTGAAAACAAAATCATTTCATCGATTGGAGACCCAAATTTAAGATTTAAGGAAGATCAAGTTCGTACTTTAAGAGGAGTCAGATTTGCATCTAGACTAGGATTTACTATTGATCCAAAAACAGCTGAAGCTATTAAATCCAATGCTCCTGAAATCAAAAATGTAGCAATGGAGAGAGTTTTAAAAGAGCTCTGGAAAATGGCCGAGCAATCTGGAGAGAGATTTGCTAATGCTATAATCATGTTAAAGGATTTGAATCTTTTGCAATATATAATTCCAGAACTTTTAGATATGAGAAAAATGAAACATTCTGAAATTAATCATCCAGAGGGAGAAAGAGATGAAGAAGGTGATCCTACCGTTTGGGGGCACACGATAGAAGCTCTTAAAACATACAAAGGCAATGATCCAGTTGTCAATTTTGCAATTTTGTTACATGATATAGGAAAAACAAAAACACATGCTTTATCAGATTCAGGTAAACACACATATCATGGTCATGCAAAAGAATCTGGTAAAATGATAGATGAAATAGGCAAAAGATTAAGAATGAATAATAAAACTATTGAAGCTATTAAATTTGTTGCTGATAATCACATGAATTATTTTGATATTCCCAAAATGAATAATAAAACAGTCGCTCAACTTCTCAGATCCCCATATTTTGATATATTGGAACAAGTTGCTCTTGCAGATTCTAAAGCGCGTGGTGCGTCTCATGATGAAAATGAATGGAAAGAAATTCAAGACAAAATTGTAAAGGTTAAAGAACTTGTTAAAGGCAAAGATGTTATTGATGCCGTTAAAAAAGTCGTTAATGGAGCTTTAATAATGAGATTAAGACCTGATATTAAACCGGGTCCGGATATGGGGAAAATAATTAATGATACGATTGAATATGTTATTAATAATGAAATCGATTTAGATAATATGGAAACGATAACTGACTATGTTGAAAATTGGAAAAAATGAAAATGAAATTCAAAGATTTTTATAATTTAACTAAAGAAAATAACATTAATTCAATTAGAGATCATCTAATATCAAGAGGTTTAGATCCCGATAGAATTGGAGTTGTTGTAGATGAAAAAAATAATATAGCTACGTTTTTTCTTTATAATCTTTCTGGAAAATTAGTTGGTTATCAGCAATATAATCCAATGGGTGATAAAAAAGTTGGTCATAAATATAAAGAAGATGAAGCTAAAAAAGATTTAATGAAATATTATAGTTATGTAATCGGAAAGAGAAAAGATAAGTCAAAAGAAGTAGCTGTTTGGGGTTTAGATAGTTATGATATAAATATTCCATATTTATTTATAGTTGAAGGAATTTTTGATGCTGTTTCTCTTCATAATGCTAAAGTTCCAGCTATTGCTGTTTTAACAAATGATCCTTCGGAATCATTACTTGGCTGGCTTAGAACATTACCACAGAAAAAAATTGTTATTTGCGATAATGATGAGTCTGGAGATAAACTTATTAAAGCCGGTGATTTTTTTTATAAAGTTCCTTCTAACTATAAAGATTTAAATGAAATGTCTCAGAATGAAGTTAATGATTTTGTAAATAAAATTTTAAAAGATCTTAATCTTAATAAAAAAGGATTATAAAATGAATTTTAAAGAATATTATTTCAAAGAAATTTATTCTCAATGGATTTATAAGGTTCAGGATCCATATACAGCTATTTATGACTTTTATGCGATGTCATTAATTAATCCAGATAATATTACTGATGAAGATTTAGCTTTTGGTTTTAAACAAGCAAAGAAAACAATTATAGATTATGAAAAGGAATTCCTTTTGAATCAAATAGCTAAAGGAGTTACAAGTGAAGTTTCATATTATTTACATTTTCAAAAACCCGAAGCTCTTAAAGATTATATTCCGAAGTATTTAAAAAACGCTATATCCAAAAGTTTTTTTAAGGATTATGTCAAAGAGTTTGGTTTAGATGATAAAGGTCAACCAAGAATTAATCACAATGGTAAACTCGTAATGAGAACTTTAATTCCGGTTTATGCTGATAGATTTGAAGAAGCGTATAAAATGACATTGGATTTTATGAAGAAAAGAGGTTATAGCTTAGCCGACTTATTAATGTTTTCAAAAGAAGCATTTGGTGATATTAGTGGCTGGAAAAGTGATCAATATGGTGGGAAAGCTTGGGTTACAATTACACAAGCTGGTTTAGACATAATAGATTTAAAAAATGAAACAGATTTTAATAAAACAATGGCAGTATTAGATCATGTTTTTGATCTTCAACATAATACAGGTAGTATTTTTTCTAAAAATGAACATTTAGATAAATTGCGAATTAATGATATACTTAATGATAAGAGGGATATTAAAAATGTAATGGGATATTATAACAGAGTTAGTGACGGTTTAAAAGGTCCATTAGCAGCTGCTATTAAAGATTTGTATGGTAAGACGGTTGAATCTGAACGAGAAGATATAGAATTGGAAGATATGATTAATAATGTCAAGAGAAATCCATTAAATATTAAGCATATTAAGAATCCGCCGATTGAGGTTCAGAGAGCTGCAATTGAAACTGATCCGGTAGCTGTAACATATATAGATAATCCGGATATTGATATAGTTAAAAAAGCAATTGAAAAAGATTCTGATATATTTAAAATGCTTAACCCTAACATTAAGAACAAGTTACCTAAGAAATTTGTTCAGGATTTATTTGGAAGTTTTGATGAACCGGATATAGAATCAGAACCTAAAAAGAAAGTAAAAGAGTTCATAGATATATAATAAGATTATAAATATAATAAGATATGAGCTTTTTAGGATAATCAATGTCATTGGAAATATATAATTATTTATAAGGAGAGTACAAATGGGTATTATTAATTTTTTAAAAGAAGATTTAGAATCACCTAATATGATGATGGGTCGTTCTAATATATGGTTCGATCGTGCTCGTGGTGGATATGAAGTTTATTTTAAAGTAAACGGAATCACTTATTCGTTTCTTGCCGAATCTGAAGGAACAGAATATGAGGACGGTATTTGGAAAATTCAGTTGCGTAAGAAATGGGAAGGCAATACCGAAATGGTAGAAGATACCCCAGAAGTTCAAAATGCTTTTATTGAAGCAATGACCGATTGGGTTGCTTTAAAAAATCCAACAGCATTTTGGTGGATTAGCTCTGAAAAATACCCATCATATAATAACATAGCTAAAGCGCTTTCTAAAAAGCTAAAAGAATATCAGTTCATTGATGAAACTACAATAGATGAATCTGTTTATGATGTAGAGGAAAAAGCCCCCGAGATTCTTTACAAAAGATTCATTTTTACCAAAGTTCCTATTAAAGAAACATTTACAGATCCTAAAGAGTGGTATGAAAAGAAACTGGATAACAACGAAAAGACATTTGATGTTTATAAAAATCCAGAAGACATTAAACCAAATCCAGAGCATACAACACCATTTCCAAAGACGGGTAAATTAGATAAAGGTGTTAATTATACAGATAAAAAACTCGAATCGAGTTCTCTTGAAAAATATATGGATAAGCTACTTAAAGAAAACACACTAGACGGTTCTTTTGTAAATAAAGAACATCTTGTTAAGGAATTGGGTGAACAACCTTTAAAAGGACCACCAAGTCCATTAGAAATAGTTGAAAAAACTATCAGAGCTAATAAAACTAAAAGCATCACAGATATAACTCAATTAGTTGTAGATGCTTTGACAAATTATTTTAATTTAGTTGCAAAGACTGAAAAACCGGAGATTTAATATGAGTTTTAAAGATTATGTAAACAAAGATAATAAAATTAACGAATCCGGCGTTGGGGATCTTTATCAAGATATTCACGAACTTTTAACTTCAGTTATTATGAATACCTATCCGGAACAAATAACAGATTCGAACTTAGCCGAATCAATAGCCTCAAAAATAATTGATGCGCTAAGTTTAAAATACGATATAATTCCTAAGGAGGTTAAATGAGTTTCCTTAAATATTTAACTGAATTAATGAGAAGTCCAATGCCGGAAATGCCGGAAGATAGTGATAAAGATTATAAAACAATTGAAGAAATAGAAATACCTAATCCATATATTGATGTTTGTAATAACATACTTGATCAGATAGCTAATAACAAAGTTAGTATTGATAATGTAATACCACCATCTGATCCAAATGAACGTAGAAAATTTGAGATAGCTAAACAAATACTTAAAGATTGGGGAGCTGTTCATGGAGATCAAGAAGACAGAGAATATGCAAGAAGAAATATTCCAATCTCCGCTAAAGTAGAATTAGATCTTTCAACATATCCCGAATATTATGGTGATAGTATTATAAGTGATTTTAAATTATATTATGGCGATAATGAAAATATGTGGATAGATGAAAAAGATATATCACCAGAAACAAAAAAAATAATTCAAAATATAATAAGTAAATTTGAGGATAAATATCTCAATGATCTCATAAAAAAATCTAAAGAAGACTATTATAGCTCACTGTAATTCGTTGATAGTAGTTTTATAATTACTATCAATTTTAATATAGAAAAGGTTGCCAGCTAAAAAGCTGACAGCCTTTTTATTTGCAAATGCCTATTGACTTTTTTAAATCCATTTATTATATTATTGATAGATAAAAAGACATTCTTATAAAAATCAAGGAATTATAATGTGTTCTATTGAAAATTTTGAATCAATGTCCAAAGAAGATCTTAAAAAATTATTGCTTAAAGCCAGCGATTCATATTATAACCAGTCTATCTCTATTATGACAGACGAAGAATATGATACTTGTTTTAAATATTTTACGACTAAATATCCTGAAGATGATCTAATAAAAACAATAGGATCTACAGTTAAAACATCGGAGTGGCAGAAGGC
>JAWABG010000107.1:0-5464 GCA_038884715.1 Candidatus Woesearchaeota archaeon
AAGATGCAAAATATCCGATAAATTTAATTACAGTACATTTTTCTAAAAATAACGAAACTCATACATTTGGATTAAGAGAATATACTGGAAATTTTCCTTCTATCACAAATTATTACTATTGTCCAGATGAAAAACAACTTCTTGAGAGTTTTATAGATTTATTCAGAAAACAGAAGGTTGATATTATTACAGGATGGTTTTGTAGATTTTTTGATATTCCTTATCTCATTAATAGATGTGCAAAACTTAAAATTCAAAGTTCATTATCTCCGATTGGTATTTATAAAGAAAACAAATCCGGTGGTTATCATATAGAACGAGGCGGTTATATAATTGCAGGAGTTCATATTTTAGATGGTAGAGATCTTTATAAAAACTTTGTATATGAAAAGAAAGTATCTTATTCATTAGGAGCTATTGGATTGGAAGAAGTTGGAGAAGGTAAGCTAGAATTTGATGGAACAATTAATACTTTATGGAGAACAGATTGGAATAGATATGTTGAATATAATGTTCAAGATGTTAATTTAACAAGAAAAATAGAAGCAAAAAAGAAACATATAGAACTGGCTATTAATTTTTGCTATCAAGCGCTTATTCCATTCGATAGTATTTTTTCATCTATATCTCTAATTAGCGGATATATTATGAAATATCTTCACGAAAGAAATATGGTGTTTCC
The DNA here is from genome assembly GCA_038884715.1 of Candidatus Woesearchaeota archaeon. GTDB lineage: Archaea > Nanobdellota > Nanobdellia > Woesearchaeales > UBA9642 > JAWABG01. The sequence goes on from JAWABG010000107.1 coordinate 683, forward strand.
TGATAGAGATAAAAAACAACATAAAAATGAAAAATCGCCAGGTGCTTATGTTATGGCAAAAGAAGGACATTATCATTATGTTATAAATTTTGATGTTAAATCAATGTATCCGCATATGATTATGCAGTATAATATATCTCCAGAAACATTAGTATTGGATCCACCTGAAGACGAAAAAAAGAATCTTATTAAGACTCCACTTTCAGAATATAAAACATGGGAAACTATTAATAATGGTGATTTTTATATTGGCGGTATATATTATAAAAAAGAAAAAGGAATCTTGCCAGATATTGTAGAAAAAATTTTTAAGGAACGCGTTCTGTTGGATACTAAAAAAGATATAGCAGATAGAAAAGAAAACGGTGCAAAAAAAGAAGATTTATATACTAAATATAATAAAAATATAGTCGATGAAGTTTATGAAAGTAACTTCAAATCAGAATATTACGATTCACAACAAAAAATCAGAAAAATTTTGATTAATTCAATTTTTGGAGTTCTCGGTAATCCATATTTTAACTTTTTTGATACTAATAACTTTATAGCGATTACATTAAGTTCTCAGAATCTAATTAGGTATTTGTCAAATTGTATTAACAAATATATTAAGGAAAATTGGCATCTTATAGCGAGAAAACTATATAAACTATATCCAAATATAAAAGAAATCAAAAAAATAGAAAAAGACGTTGTTATACTTATTGATACAGATTCTAACTATTTATGCTTACATGAAATAATAGATAGTTTAGGAATAAGTTTTTCAAATGACAAAGAATTCGAATTATTTGCATTAAATTTAATTAAAAAATTTTTTAATCCTTTTTTTACGAGAGTTTTACAGAAGTATGCAGATAATTATGGTGTAAAGCAAATAATAGAATTCAGGTATGAAAAAATTATCAAACAAAAAATTATATTAGCAAAGAAAAAATATGTAGATCTTGTTATTCATAAAAAAGGCAAATCTTACGATTCTGGAAAATTAGATTTTACTGGAATTGAGGTTATACGAACTGATACTCCTAATTTTTTTCGTAAAAGTATTATAGATGTTATTGAACATATATTTAAGACTAATAATAAAGACGAAATAATAAAATTAATGAAACAAATCAAAACAGACTTTCTTAAAGCATATCCAGATGATATTGCTATTCCTACAGGAGTATCAGACTACCAAAAATGGGCTTATCCAATTAAAACATATATTGAGCAAGGTTTATCATATATAAAGGGTATTCCGATTCACAATAGAGCGGCTATTAACTATAATTATCTTGTAAAAAAATTTAATCTGCCATATCAAACAGTTGATAATGGGACTAAAATTAAATATGTATATGTTATTCCAAACAAAAATATTTTAAATCAAAATGTTATAGGATTTATAGGCAAATGGCCAGAAGAGTTTAATAAAATGTTTACAGTTGATAAAGAACAACAATGGCAGGTTGCTTTTCAGTCTGTTATAGAGAGATTTTTTAACGTAATGGGATGGGGAGATAAGATCAACTTAGAAAACAATATACTTGATTCTATAATAACATTTTCATAGAGGTTGATAATTTAAAAACAAAATGATATATTTAATTCATAATTAATTAAAGAATTAAGGAGAGAATAATGATTAACCTTTACAAAAAAATATTAGCAGATAAGGGATCAGAAAAGCAGGATACTGTTAATAATCCTCTTTCTTTCTACTTAGCGAATAATGATGAAAAAGTAGAATTTTTAAATACTAACGTCATTACAATGAATATTTTAATGAGCGGTCAATTTGATGGAGGATTACCGCTTGGAAGAATAACCATGATGAGTTCTCCTTCAAAATATGGTAAAACATTTATAGCGTTATCAATTATTAAAAGCGCTCAAAAAAAGGGAATGCAAGTTGTTATATTAGATACAGAAAGAAGATTTCCAATTAAAAGCGCGAAGAGTTTTGGTATAGATACTTCCCCAGAAAAGTTAATTATTTTTAAGGAGAATAATATAGACGAAATTAGAACTATTATATTAAAGACATTAGATGGGATTCCAAGAGAAGAGAGAAAAAATATTCTTTTTATTATTGATAGTTGGGGAACACTAGTATCATCTAAATCGATTGAAGATGGATTAGTTGGAAAGAATACTAAAGATATGACTCTTTCTCAGAAAAAGAATGAGTTGGCTAATATTCTTAATAATACGTTTGCAACATATTTTGTTATAAATCATGTTTACACTAATGTTGGTGGTTACGGAGAACCACTTAGTATACCAGGAGGGCAAAGATTATATTTCGTTTCGAGTTCGGTTGTTTTGTGTTCATCTAGAGCAAAAGATAAAGACAAAAACAAAATTGTTAATGGATATATTATAACGGCAAAAGCTCATAAGGGTGACTTTTGTAAAGAAGATAAAGTGCTTGAGTTTAGAATTCGATTAGAAGGAGGTCTTGATACTTTTTATGGTTTAAAAGAAGATGCAATAGAAGCCGGTGTAATCGAAAACTCTAAACCTGGATGGTTTATAAGAAAACATATTAAAGATGATATTCCTGTTAAAGAAGAAAATATTTATACGGCTGATTTTTGGTTACCTATTTTTAAACAGACTAAATTTGGTGAATTTTTGAATAATAAGTATCAATATTCAAGTGATTTTGATATTGTAAAAAATGAAGAAAAACTCGAAACAATTAGTGATGTGGATGAAGTTCCTCAAGTTCCTCAAGAATTAACAACAGAAAATCCAGATAAGATAAAAAAAGGTAAGAAGTAATGGATCATATATTTTTTGAGAATGTAATTATTAAGTTTTTATTTACGGATATTGAGATGAGGGATAAAATATTCCCTTACCTTAATACTAAAATTTTTGATGATAAAATGAATATAGATATAATTAAAAAATATATTCACTATTATCATAAATACGAAAGTTTTCCGACTATATCAGAAATGAAGCTTGAAATTGAAAATAAAGAAATATATAATCACTTAATGGAAATTAAAGATTTGGATATTACAGAATTCAAACATGATTTTCTATTAAGTGAAATAGAAGATTTTTTTAAAAAGAAACTTATTCTTGGTGTTATTACAGATACAGCTGAAAATTTAACCAAAGACGAGATTGATAAAGTATCTACATCACCAGATATTTTAAGGGAAGCGATAGCTTTTAGTTTCGATACAAAAATAGGTCTCGATTTTCTCAACGAACCAGAAAGAATTTATAATGAACTTCATAACAAAGATAAAATTATTCCATCTGGAATAACAACTTTAGATAGATTTATTAAAGGCGGTTTCCATGAGAAGTCGTTGAATTTATTCATGGCTGAATGTGTTGATAAAAATACTAAAATCAGAGTAAGAATTAGAAAAAAAGATAATTTTTCTATTAAAAAATGTGTGGAGTTTTTAAATGAAAAATGGATATATAAAACAATTAAATTATTTAAAGTTAAAAAATTACTGAAAAATTATTTAATTGAAGTAGATTCGCCTGATGGATGGGTTTCTATTCAAAAATATATCGAAAAAGGTAAAAAACAAGCATTTCAATTATCAATTAATAACAAAAAAATATTATCAAGCGAAAATCATTTATATGAAACAAACAATGGTTGGAAATTAGTTAAAGATTTAAACAATAATGAAATGATTTTATGCGATGATAAAAAATTTCATAATTTTAAAATTAAAAAATTAAACAAAAAAATAGAAGTTGTGGATATTGAAGTAGATCATCCTAATCATAGATATTATACTAATGGAGTAAGTAGTCATAATACTAATCTTGGCAAAAGTCTTATAATGTGTTCTTTGGCAACTAATAGTATATTACAAAATAAAAACGTATTGTATATATCTCTTGAAATGTCTGAAATTAAGCTAGCTGAAAGGATATTAGCAAATCTTTTTGATAAAGATATTAATGATATTAGTGAATTAGATAAAGATAGTTTTTTTAATCTTTTTGGAAACTGGAGGAAAAAGCTCGATAAAAATTTAATGATAAAAGAATTTCCAACCAAATCAATAAATGCTAATCACATTAGAAACCTAACTAAAGAAATTAAAATCAAGAAAAAGTTTTTACCTGATATTATTTATCTAGATTATTTAAGTATAATGAATTCAGTATCAACAACTAGAAATGACAACACATATACTGAAATTAAGAGAATATCAGAAGAAATTAGAGGATTGGCAGTAGAACTAGGAATTCCTATTATATCAGCAGTTCAGACTAATCGCGGTGGCTTTGGTGAATCTGAAATTGATTTAACCGATATTGCAGATTCAATTGGAACAACTGCAACGGCTGATCTTATTATCGGAGTAACTCAACCGGATGAGTTTAGAAATCTCAATAAGTTTTGTTGGATGATATTAAAAAATCGTTATGGATTAAATAGAAGGAAAATGTCTGTTATAGTCGATTATTTTAAAATGAGAATTTCAGACGATCCAGAAGATCTTAATAATAGAGATATACCTGTTTCATCTGAAAAAGATAAAGAAAATAAAATCAACCAAGCAAGTGAAATAACCAATGATTTAATAAACAAAGATTATAGCGATAAATTTAAAAAATCAATAGATTTCGAATAAGGAATTATAATAATGGCTAAAAACAAAATTGAAATCAGTCGAGAATACTTATTAAATGTTAATGAAGAAACAGAATTGATAAATGATATTTCAAAACAGGAATTTTTAGACTGGATGGAAATTAACGGATTTTCTGAAAAACAACTTAAATATTTTTTTCAAGAAA
>JAWABG010000108.1:0-5459 GCA_038884715.1 Candidatus Woesearchaeota archaeon
CATGCAAGAAATACACTTTGATAAATTGAGTTTAGGGATTGGTTTTAAAATATAATTTATTTTATCTTCACTCCAAGATAATGCGGAAACTGGACATTTTAAAATACAAAGCCCGCATCCTTTGCACAAATCAGGAAACTTAACGTGAATTTTATCTTTATCATTATCTACAATTGGAAGAAAATCATTTTGCTTAATATTTGACAAATTTTTATCATATTCTGTTTTATCTAGCAATAAACCAAATTCATAAGATTTAATATTATTAGATAACAATTCGTTTTTTTCTGCAAATTTATTTTTAATTTCTTCTTTGACAATAAACTTATTAAGAGCGAATTCTGTATTACTAAGCTCCTTAACAATAATTCCCAATACTAACATATTTAGAGATCTGGGGGATAAACCATTGTTTTTAATAATCTTATCTAAACTAATAGCATTTATAATTAAAGTTTTTTTATCTATAAAATTTTTAGGTATTTCTATCTGTCTTTTAGACATTACCACCAATAAATCTGCTTTTGCAAACTTTGGATAATAAATATTTTCTTTTGCCAATTGTATATAAGCAAAAGAAATTCCCATTCTCATCTCAACACCGTAGTGGGGAATAATAGAAGTATTAATTTTTTGTCTATAGGCGCAATCTGCAATAATATTGGAAATCAATTGAACGCCTTGACCACCTTCACCAGCAATAAGTATTTTCATTTAAATTTCTCCTAACTTAAACTGTTTTGCCATTTTTTCCTCTAAAAATTCTAATGATTCTTGAGAATTTTTTTTCCAATTCACAGGACACATTGACAAAATCTCCACAAAAGAAAATGATTTTTTGTCTATTTGAAATTTGATAGCGTCTTTAATTATATTTTTTAATTCGTTAGGCTGACTAACAATTCCTCTAGCAATAAAATTGTTTTTAGTAGTAACATTTTTAATTAATTCTGGGCCAAATATCGGTGTATTAATATTTCCATTTGGTGTTGTAGTAGTTACTTCACCAAGTAAAGTTGTCGGTGCCATTTGTCCACCTGTCATGCCATAAAGTGTATTGTTAATCACTATAACAGTTATCGGATCATTTCGATGTGCCGCAGTTAAAAGTGATTGTAATCCTATAGCGTAAGCTCCGCCATCTCCTACATATGCAATTCCCACCATTTGCGGAGCACAGAGCTTATAACCAGAAATTACCGGCACAGTTCTGCCATGATGTGTTTGAATAGTGTTTAAATCAAAATAATCCCAAGCTAAAAGAGAACAACCAATATCTACTCCGATGAGTATTTTATTAGAAATATTTAGATCATCTATGACATATCCTAATGATTTTAATGCAATTCCGTGGCCACAACCCGGACAAAATTTATGGGGTTTGGATTCTTTTTTATAACATTTTGGAAATGGGGGAGTATATTTAAAAAACATATCAACCTCTTTATTAATAACTCTACTACTTATCTACTAATCAATGTTCTAACCAAAAATCATTATGGAAACTACTTATTTTTTCAATTATTTCTTCAGAATTTATTTCCACTACTGGTTTAAACAAATAACTAATTTTTGTAAGTCCATACAAATTATCTTTAACTATTCTGCTAAACTGTCCCTCTGAAGATTCTGTTATTAAAACCCTACTTGCTTTTGCCGCTAATCGAGAAGCAGAATCTTTGGGAAATGGTCTTAAGGTAATTGGTCTAAATAATCCTACTTTTTTATTATATTTCTTTCTTAAAATATCCACAGCTTTTTTAGCTGATGCTCCCACTATACCATGAGCAAATATTATAATTTCTGCATCAGAACATTGATATTCCTCGAATTCTGTTATTTTTCTGCTTATTTTATTCCAATCTTCTATATTTTTTTTAAGTTCTTTGGCAAGTTCATTTTCAAAATTGTAACAATTTCTTATATTTGTAATTTTACCTGGCGTTAAAATTGGCTTTGCTTTTACAACATGCGGTCTGTTTAATTTGACTTTTGCTTTCATTTTAGACTGATAACCATCTCCAAGCACAATAACAGGAAACCAATATGTCCAAGCGGTATTAAATGCTTTTATAGTATAATCATATAATTCTTGAGGGCCAGATGTAGAATATACAATCCTTAAAGACTCTCCATTTCCACCGTAGCAAGATAAATTTACTTCTTGTTGACTATAAATAACGGTACCTGTTGATGGTCCGCCTCTTTGCATAATAATAGCCACAAAAGGAAATCTCATTGCCTCTGCCATAGATAAAGGGTCTTGCAAAAGCACATTTCCTATACCAGCTGTTGCTGTAAATGCTTTAGTTCCAGACAAAATTGCACCAATCACATTAAATCCAGCGGATGTTTCGTCTTCACTTTGAACCAATATTGTTTTTGCATTCGGTTTTGATGAATTTTTGGCCCAGTTTTCCAATACCTCTGTCGCAGGAGTTATCGGGTATCCACACATAATTTTTGCTCCAGCGTAAAGCGCTGCCTCAAATACCGCCTCATTACCTGTAAGAAACTTTTCTTTTGAATCCGCAAATAACATTATTCCTCTTTTTCTATTAATTTAACAATTTCACTGGCAATTTGATATTCTTCGTCTGTTTCAATAACTTCTACTTTGCTATTTCTTAAAATAAAATCCAAGTTACTCATGATTAGACTTCTTATAATCTTTGAACCATATCCCATTTTACCTGTAATAATTAGTACATCACATCCTCCCAAAATTGCAGTATATGCGCCAATATATTTTTTAATTCTATAAATAAACATATCTATTGCTAAACGCACTTGTTTAATTTTTTCATCAGTAATATAACTAGGATAATATTTTGATTGAAAATCAGGATCTTCTTTTTCATAGCCTGCAACGTATAATAATTCTCTCATATCATTATCAAGACCGGATATACCCAATAATCCTGATTCATTATTTAGTATATGATCTACCTCGCTATGTTTTAAGATTTTTTTTTCAATCAAATAATGGATAATACCAACATCAATATCTCCAGGTCGCGTAGTCATCATTAAACCTTCAAGAGGAGTAAATCCCATTGATGTATCTATTGGTTTTCCATCTTTAACAGCAGCAACTGAACAACCTCCTCCTAAATGGACAGAAATAATTTTATCTACATTAGGATATTTTTCCATAATTTTAGAAACTACAAATTTATGAGATATACCATGAAAGCCGTTTCTTTTAATTCCGTAATCTGTATAAAATCGATAGGGCAACGGATATATCTTGCTAACATCGGGCAAGTCCTTAAAAAAATGACTATCAAAAACTGCATAGTTAGGAATATCTCTATGTCCTTTATGACCACTTTGCGAAATTACTTCGTTCATAACTTCAATTATTTTTGGATTGTGCAAAGGTGCAATAAAATTATACTTTTCAAGTTCCTTAATAATTTTTTTTGTAACAAGTGTTGTGCTGGAAAATTTATCTCCACCGTATACTACCCTATGACCGATTGCTTTAAGATTTTCTATCTTGCCCAGTGAAGGCATTCCCACCCCTATACCTTGGAATAAAATAGAAAGCGCAACTTTATGATTTTTAGGTCCAGTACCCTGACCAATATTATCAACCAAACCTCTTTTAAGAATACTTATCTTATTATTTTTAACGTCAAACAATTTAAACTTAAGGGTAGCACTACCTGAATTAAAAACAATTATTTTTCCACTCATACAATTTCTCCATAATCTCCATTTTGAATACCTCCAGCATTAGCTTCATCTGTGTCTAACTGAAAGGATAATTTGTCAATATTTTCTCTACTTCTTACTATTACTTCGTTATATACTATTGAGCGTTCTCCTGCGACTTTTATAGAAATTATCTGTTTATCCAAAAGATTATTTTTTTTGGCTTCCTCAGGAGATATATGTAAATGCCTTTTTGCAATTATTACTCCTTTTTTTAAAATCATCTTTCCTTTTGGTCCAATTAAGATTAAACCTGGAGTGCCATCAATATCTCCCGAAACTCTTACAGGGGGATTTAGTTTTAGTTTTATGGCATCTGTTTTAGAAATTTCCACCTGACTAATATTTCTACATGGTCCAATTATTCTTACATTTTCTATGATATTTTTACCGTTTTTGATTGTCAATGTTTCTTTAGCAGCAAATTGACCAGGCTGAGATAATTGATTTTTTATTTTTAAAATATAATTTTTCCCAAATAATTTATAAAGATCGTCTTTTGATAAATGAACATGTCTTGCTGATATTTCTATTGGTACTTTCATAAATCTCCTTTTTATTTATTCTAATTTTCCAATTAAACTTTTACCAGTCATATCTATAGGTTTTGCTATATTAAATATATCTAAAATTGTTGGAGCAATATCAGCGATAGTATGATTACTTGATAGAATATCTGTTAACAATAATTCATTTGACTTATAGGCACTTTTAAATAGATTTTTTCTAAATTCCTTGGCGATTAAAATAAAAGGAACAGGATTTAAACTATGAATTGCTTCTGGGTTTTTTGTACTGGAAGTGATATTTACCATTTGTTCTGCATTTCCATGATCAGCTGTAATAATAATTAGTCCATTTTGTTTTAAGACTTCATTAACAATCTCAGCTACTTTTTTATCTACAATCTCAACTGCCCGACTTACCGCGATAATATTCCCTGTATGACCAACCATATCTACATTGGCAAAATTTATTAAAATAAAATCATATTTTGGGGATTTTATAGCTTTAAGCACTTTGTTAGTCAAGGTTTCGATAGACATTTCAGGTTGCTGATCATATGATTTAACCTTTGGTGAGGGCACGATAATTCTATCCTCGCCAGAAAAAGGTTTTTCGTATCCTCCATTAAAAAAATACGTTACATGAGCATACTTTTCTGATTCTGCAACATGCAATTGTTTAAAATTATGTTCAGATAATATTTTTGCTAGACTTGTTTCAATTTTAGCAGTAGGAAATGCAACATTTAACAAAGGCAAATCTAATTTATAATCAGTTAAACTTACAAAATATATCTTCTTCAAAGGGTATTTTCTAATTATAAAAGCCCTAAATACATTTTTATCAAGAAAAGCCTGTGTTAATTCACGAGCACGGTCAGCTCTAAAATTAAAATATATTACAGCATCCATATTTTTAACAATACCAACGGGTTTATTGTTTTTAACAATAACAATTGGTGGAAAAAATTCGTCTGTATATCCTTCTTTATATAAATTACTAATAGCCTTTAGCGGCTCTTGTTCATATCTACCTTTTCCAAAAACTAAAGCTTTATAAAAAGTTTCAATTCTATCCCAGTTATTATTTCTATCCATTGCATAATATCTTCCACAGATTGATGCAATCTGAATATTTTTTAGCATTCTGATTTTATTCTTTAATGCAGAAACATAGTGTAATGCTGAAGTATTTGTCACATCTCTACCATCGGTTATCACATGGATATAAAC
>JAWABG010000109.1:0-5424 GCA_038884715.1 Candidatus Woesearchaeota archaeon
TCCCTTAAAGAAAGTATATTTAACACAATACAAGAAGATACGAATCAAGAAAAAATAATTGATATTAAAGAAGCAAGAATTAGTAAAATAGAATTTAGAAAGTCTCAATTGCTCATTGATTTTTTTCTAAAGAATCCTTACGATATTAATTTCACTCTTTCTGATTACCCTTCTAAAGTATTTATCAATAATAATTATTCTGGTGAAGGTAGATTACAATACACAATTAATGTTGACTCAACTAATAAAGTAAACGAAGGAACTTTTGTTTTTGATTTAAATAATTTTGATACCATCACATCTCTTTTCAGTTCACTATTAAACAGAAAAATTAATTATACTGTTAAAGGGACCCTTCTTCTTGAAATCTTAAATTATAAAGTCAAATTACCCTATTCCTTTAGCGGAGAAATTCAATGAAATTATGCACAAACTGCAATAATAAATTAGAATCAGACTCACAATTTTGTTCTAACTGTGGAGCTAAAATTCAAGATTTTGAACAACCTGAAAAAATTATTAGAATAGGAAGAGGCAAAGACAATGATATTGTTGTTGACAATCCTAATGTTTCCAAAAACCACGCTATTATAAAATTCATTAATAACTCAATAATTATTGAAGATTTGAATTCGTCTAATGGCACATATGTTAATAATAAGAAAATATCTTCATCAGTAATAACAGAAAAAGATGAAGTAACTTTAAGCAAACATTATAAACTTGATATTAAAAGCCTTACTATCAAATCCGATATAATAAAAACTACAGTACCCTCAATAAATAAGAACCTTATATTTATTGGTAGATCAGTAGAAAATGATATTGTATTAGATAACATTAAAGTTTCCCGTCGTCACGCTAAATTGGAGAAAATTGGTAATGATTGGTATATTGAAGATTTAGGAAGCGCCAACAAAACTTATGTAAATTCAAAGCAAGTCAAAAGAATTAAAATTAATTCAAGTGATATAATAACTATTGGTGGTATTCCATTAAGTCTTGATAATTTGTTTAAATCTAAAAAGCAAATCTCTGGTGATGTAACTCTTGCAGCTAAAAACTTAACTTTCAAAGTTGGAGAAAAAACAATTGTCGAAAACATATCATTAACAATTTTCCCTGGCGAATTTGTTGGTTTAATTGGTCCAAGTGGTGCAGGTAAGACTTCTTTAATGCTAATGATGAATGGAATTGTAAAACCTTCTGAGGGTGATGTATTTATAAATTCACAATCATTATTCTCAAACTATAACTCATTTAAAGGGCAAATTGGTTATGTGCCTCAAGATGATATAATACATCGTGAATTAAAAGTTGAAGAATCATTAGAATACACAGCTAAGTTAAGATTTGATAATTACACTAAAACTGAAATACATTCACAAGTAAATAATGTAATAAAGACACTTAACTTATCTGATGCAAAGGATACATTAATAGGTTCACCTGAAAAAAAAGGTATTAGTGGAGGACAGCGAAAAAGAGTAAATCTTGGTCAAGAGTTATTAACCGAACCATCTATTTTATTTCTTGATGAACCAACAAGTGGACTCGACCCTAAAACAGATATGGATGTTATGAAATTACTCAAAAATATTGCTGAAAAAGGAAAGATTGTTGTTCTAACTACTCACAATATTACAGAAGAGAATTTTAATATTCTTACGCATCTTGTAGTATTAACTAAAGGTGGTAAATTAGCTTATTTCGGACCTGCTAATGAAGCCGTAAATTATTTTCAAACTTCAAAACCTTATGAAATATTCGATAAACTAAACGAAAAGCCTGCGGAATTCTGGCAATCGAAGTATAAATCATCTCAGTATTACAAAAACTATATATTATCTCGAGAAACAGAAAAAATAAAACTTTCTCCTACTCGACGAAAATACAATCTCGATGAAAGAAAGTTCGATGTTAAACAATTTTTAATTCTGGCAGAGCGGTATCTGAAAATAAAATTAAGAGACAGAATAAGCACTTTGATACTTCTATTGCAAGCACCTTTGATAGCATTTTTGATTTCAATTGTTTTTTCAAAACCTGATGAAAAAGTTCAGGCATTATTTGTATTAGTAATTGCCGCCATTTGGCTCGGGTGCTCAAATGCTGCAAGAGAGATTGTAAGTGAGCAATCAATTTATAAAAGAGAGAGAATGGTTTGTATTAAAATACCTTCTTATATTTTATCGAAAGTATTTATTCTTTCAATACTATGCTTAATTCAGTCAATAATTTTAACTTCTATTACAATCCCTGCTCTGGATCTTCAAGCAGGATTTTTCAATCTTCTTCTGATTTTATTCTTTACTTCAATTTCTGCTCTTTTCATAGGTCTGTTTATCTCATCTTTAGTTTCTACTAATGAGGCTGCTATGGGATTGATGCCAATTATTTTAATTCCTCAGGTTATATTGGGCGGACTTATCAGTAAGTTTGCTGATATGAACAATTTTATTCAAGTGCTTGCTGGCCTTATGATTAGCAGATGGTCTTTTGAGACTGCACTTATTCTTGAATATAATAATTACAATCACATCGTAAGCGCAATTGGATTTAATCCGGATAATCTGCCTATAGATATGGCAGTTATTTCATCATTTATTGCTTTGTTTTATTTCTTAATAATATATTCCTTAAAGAAAAAAGATATTAAATGAATTGAACATTAACTTCAACAAATAAATATATTTTATGAATTATATTAAAATATTTTTTTCTATAATTATTCTATCGTTCCTTTTTATTAAAGATATTAAATGTCAAGAATTAACTAATCAAGAAGAAATAGAAAATATTTTTGAGCTCGAACTTGAAAAATGGAAACTTGAGTTATTCTTAAATGGCGAAGTTGGGCCTCCTTGTGAAAAAGATTATAACAAGTGGGCTAAAAAATATCCTCAATATTATTGGGGCTTACAACCAATAAACTCAAAATACTATGATGCTAATAATGATGGTGTTGAAGATGTTTTATTCTACTTCCCTGCTGTCAATTGCGTTGGAGGTAATAGCACTGCTTCGGACTTTTCATTAGTAGTTTACTCACACAATGGTGGTTTTCTAACAAATAAAAATATTAAAAGTATAGTTGATTCAAGAATAAGAGAAGAATTTTACAGAAAGTCTATCTCAACTGAATTTGAACGAATAGATGAAACTATCTTTAGAATTACTGATTTCAAAGAAGATATCAAAGGAAATTATTCAATTTGGGTTAATGGAGATGCTCATTGCTGCCCAAAATATAAAGGCACATTTTCTTACAATCCATTCACTTTTAAAGTTAAAATCTCCTTAAAGAAAAAATAAATCTATAATCAGACTTATTAATTCAATAAAAAAAAAGAATAAATTACTTTTTTAAATATTTACGAAGGTCCCCTAATATTTCTAAGAAATCTGTGATTGAAGAAAAAAATATCTTAATTAGTGATGCTAAGATTATATTAATAATAAAGAATGACGTACCTGTTAAGAATTTAGAACTAGTTATTTCAAAAATATCTTCTGGATACTTAATTATTGAGTAATTAATCAGTAAATCTCTAGCATTGTACCAATCAATCTTAAGTAAAAAAGTTCCTATTAAATAAACAAATAGAAAATATAAAAAGAAAAACTGTCCAATCAGAGTAATAATTGTAGAAAAAAATTAAATGAAATAAAAGTCTCATCATTAGCATTAATTATTTTCTTAAGGTGATAAAATATTGCTGATATGACAAAAATTGAGACGAATAATATATCTTTTAGAATAAATAAAAATATCGTAAAGATTTTGTATCCGCTTGCATAAATATCTATAATATCTGTAATTTGAACTATTAATAAAACAATAGACAAAAAAATTAAAGTTGAAATATAGATTATAGAAATATATTTCAAGAGTTTTTTAGAATTTATGAAATTAACAATATTGTTAATAATCGTTAAAAAATTTTTCCCTCATTATTTGATTTTTTTGATTATCTAAGTTTAATAGATCATTCAAATTCTCTTCAATGTTCATATTTATCTCCTATGATTTTTTCTGATTCATTAAAAGCTAGATAAAAAATAATAGTAATGATATTAAAAATATTTTATAAATAATAGTAGGTATTAAATAATCAAGAATCGGAACCTCAAATAAATATTCTGACTTTAATGTAGTATATGTATTAAATATTAGATGTATTGATATACTAACTATTGTTAAGATTAAAATGTTTCTTAACTTCATATTTTAATCTTAAAGTTAATTAAATGTAAAAATAAAATCTTCTAAATCTTTACTCTTTAAATATGGTTTTCCTTTCTTTAATGGTCTGCAGCAATAATAATCCCAATTATAAATACTATCACCCTCTCTTTTAGGTATCGAAGAAGCCCAAATATATATGAACCTAGCATTTACCTTAAAATCTCCATCTGATATATAGGTATAATCTCCTTTGTTAATACGCCAAGTCTTTTTCTCAGACCAATTCCAACTACCATCCACGTAATTGGTGTAATAAATAACATTAACATTCAAATCATATTTAGTCTCGTTTTTTAAAACCAAATACCTTCTGTATTCGAGTTTTTTATCCAATTTTTTATTTAATATCTCATCCCATTTATATGTAAAGTCACTATTACCACATTTAGTGCATATAAAAATATCGTGAGGAAGTTTACTTATCATTCCATAATTTGCTTTTATAGCTCTTATTGCAACTGGAATTGTTAAACTTCCTGCAACTACTAATTTAATTATTCCCAGTGCTCCCAAAGCACCAATAACAGGTGCTCCGACTAAAATTGTTGAGAGAAAACCTCCAGCAGATACTAAGCCATACTTTAATGCAGCATCTTCATTTAGTTTTCTTTCTGAACCACACTTTGGACATTCTTTGATAAATACTGAATATTTACCCTCTCCGATTACTTTTGTGGTAATGATCATTGATGTAGCCTCTTATTTTAATGGACTCCAATTTTTATTATAGTAATAGGTTTTTGTCCCAGTTTTGACACCATATTTTGTAGGATTAAATGCTGCATCATTAAAAGTAGTTAAATTTCCACTTCTAAAACTTGAACCTTTCATAACTCCATTTGTGTTAAAAGTAAATGTCATATCTCCCTGTCGATGTTTAACAGAAGATAGATTGCCATCCTTTTTTTTATAGTAAGTGATATTAGACATTTTGACTTATGCTCTTAATTATTTCTTTGTGTAAAAGTAAAAAACCCTGTTTATTTAATTTTTGATAACATAACATTAAATCATTATGATCCTTTTCTGATATCGGATTTAATAAACAACACGCCTCTAAAATTTTCTCTGCTTCAGTGAATTTATTGTATTTCAAAGATAAATCAGCATATCTTCTTAAAATAGAATAAATCCTTAATTCTAAAATTAAATCTAAATTACTCTCAAATACTCTC
>JAWABG010000110.1:0-5417 GCA_038884715.1 Candidatus Woesearchaeota archaeon
TTGTTAGGCATAAAAGATGGCCGGGCTATCTATGTCTCAGAAACAACTATTGCTCAATTAGGAAAAAATAAGGTTATGGAATCATTAGGCCTAATTAAACGATACCCAGTGCAAATTGATTTGAGTGGAAACATAGTCATGGTCAAAGGTGATAGTCATGAAGATGCAATATCGCGTTATTTCAAATCTTTAACATAATATTGGGACTTATCAAATGAATAATTTAGTTGATATATTAATGGCTCGTGAAGATATGACACGAGAAGAAGTTATTCAATGGATTAGAGAAGCTGCCAAAGATATGACAGATCCTGAAGAACTTTTATATGAAGAATTTGGTTTAGAACCTGATTATATTTTTGATTTATTAGAGCTTATATAATATGAATAATGAAAAAGAAAAATATAAAAAAATATGCGATAATTTGTTATTCTCATTATTCGGTGGTGATAAAAAATTAATTAATGAATGGTGGATTACAAATAATAAAAGATATAATAGAACACCTAAAGAACAATGGGAAATTAATTATAAAGAAGTATATCAACAATTAATGGCCGCAGCATATGGCGAATGGTGAATTATATTAAATGAAAGGAAAGTTATGTCACCGTATGGAAAAGAAAGAGATGTTAAATGTTGGGAAGCAAATTTTGAATTATCACAAAATGCTAATACAATTACTGGTAGTCCAACCGGATTTGAAAACTTAAAAATTACCGTTCATGGAGTTCCAGGAAATCCAGATGATGAAATAAGTTCTTTTATAATATTAGAAACGGAACAATGGTCACTTGATCCAGAAGACATAGATGAATTTGCAGATTATTTAAAATCATTATGTGTAAAAGTTGGATAAAATTTTTCAGAATATAAGGAAAACATATAAATGAAAAAAGGTGTAATGATCAAAAAAGATGATTGGAAATATTTTCTTTCTGAAGATGTGAATAATGCTTTTAATATGGTGACTGGATATAATATAATGTGGGGTAAAACAAAAGAAGAAACACCAAAATATTCTCCATATGGTCCATTTATTATGGATTTAGAAGTATCCACGGTATGTTCTGGAACAGACCATGGTCCATGTAAACATTGTTATAAAAGTAATACACCCAAAGGCAAAAATATGTCTTTTGAAACATTTAAAGAAATCTTTAATAAAATGCCAAAGACATTAACACAGATCGCTTTTGGTATTGGTGATTTAGATGCTAATAAAGATTTAATTAAAATGTTCGAGTATTGTAGAAATAATGAACATAATCCAAATGTTATTCCTAATATTACAATTAATGGTTATGGTTTAACTAATGAATGGATTAATATCCTTGCTAAATACTGTGGTGGTGTTGCTGTTAGTCTTTATCATGATAAGGACGTTTGTTATAATGCAATTGAGCGTTTATCTAAGGCTGGTTTAAAACAGTGTAATATACATCAAGTTATTGCTATTGAAACAATAGAAAAATGTCATGAACTCATTGAAGATGCTGCTAATGATTCTCGTTTAATAGATCATCTTAAATCAATTATGTTTTTAACACTTAAACCAAAAGGTAAGCGTAATAGAATGAACATTGTCAAGGATGTTAATAAATACAAAGGCTTAATTGATCATGCTATGGATAATAGAATTCAAATTGGTTTTGATTCTTGTTCAGCACCTATTTTCTTACAAGCAATGAAATATGATAAAAATTTTAACAAATATGTTCAAATGGTAGAATCTTGTGAAAGTGGTTTATTTAGTTCATATATTAATGTTGATGGAATATATTGGCATTGTTCATTTACTGAAGATCAGCCTGGGTGGAAAGGTGTTAATGTTCTTGATAAAAAAGATTTTATGGAAGTTTGGAATGACCCTGAAACTATTCGTTTTAGAAAAAAATTAATTGAACAAGATAATTCTCATATCTGTAATGATTGTAGACTTTGTCCTGTTTATGATCTTTATCATGAAGATATTGGTAATGCGTCTAATACTATATATCAACCAATTTTTGAATTAAAGGCAGAACATAGACTTGAAATGAAAACATAATGAATAATATTGAAGATTTAAAATATGTTTTTAAGTCTAAGATTGAAAAATCTAATAGTTTAATTTTTTATATTCGTGATGAGAAAAATACACGATCTTTAGTCATGTATTAGTTCATTTTGGTGGTAAAATAGAAACATATGAAGAAATATGTAATCGTAATGACATAAATGAAAAAATACTTCGCTTAAATATGAAAATAAATAATTATGAAAAAGTTATAACTAATACGAATTCTTTGAAAGTAACAGGTTCATTAAATGATAATGTTGTTTTAAATTATTAATAAATAAAAATATATATTATGTTAGAAAATGATTTACTTCCATGCCCAATGTGTGGATCTCCAGCAAAAATAGAGTGTACTGGATCCATAGAATGTTACGGATATTCTTGGCAAATATTGACGATAGAGTGTACAAGAACATTAGATTCAAAATGTGGAATGAATATATCATTAAATGCTGATATGTTTTATATAGATAATTCATCTAAAATCTTAATAGATGCATGGAATAAAATAAGGAGAAATAAAACATGAAAATAAGAATGGGATTTGTAAGTAATAGTAGTTCAAGTAGTTTTATTATTAATTTAGATGATATTTCTGCTAAGCAATTACAAAAAATAATTAATAATCCAACAAACAATCCACAACATGAAGACTATAAAAGTTGGAATATAGAGGTGACAGAAAAAGAAATTAAAGGATATACATATATAGATAATTTTGATTTTTATAATTATTTAATAAAAGAAGTTATGGTTGAACCAAGTAAAATTAAATATAAAACATACCATTAAAATGGAAAGTTATGAAATTTAGGGCTGGGTTTATAAGTAATAGTTCATCATCTAGTTTTATTATTGCCATTCCAAAAGGAATGGATATAAATTTAGAAAATATGTTTTATGTCGTATTTCCTGAAACAATGAAATTGAAAAAAGATATCGATAATAAATTGTTTAGGTGTTTTGGAAATAAAGATATATCAGCTATTCAAGCAACACAAATTATTGTTCGAGATTTAAAATTTAAAGAACCAAATGATATTGATAAACTTAAAGAAGTTCTTAACGGATATATCAACAAAAGGAGTATGTCAGCAGAATTATTAGAAAAAGTTGGTATGCCACCAACATATCCAGATAATTATTGGCCCTTATTAATAGAAGAAGCAAGAATTGTATTGAATGAGTATGATCTCAAATATAATGACTGGTGTGAAAAAATGTTAAACGTGTTTATGGAATATAATAAAAATTGTGACATTTATGAATTAGAATATTCTGATAATGAAGGTTCTTTTATTAATGCTGCTATGGAACATGGCGGAGTATTTGATGAAATGATCAATAATGGATCGGCAATTATGGTTAATAATCATTAATTTTAAAAATAAATATCAAATATTAAAATTATTATTTTTGATGAATATGACTAATTTATTATTATTTTATAAGTAAAGGTGAAGAAAAGAATAAAGATTATATATCTAATTAATAATCAAAAATGTTGGAGAAGAAATGATTGATATATTTCATTTATATTCGTGATGCGAGAAAAATATACGATCTTTAGTCATGTATTAGTTCATGTCAAGTATAAAGAGATTTAATGATAATAAAAACTAATGAAGAATTAAAAACTTTAGTTGGTAAGGAAATTGGAAAAAGTAAGCCATTTCTTATTACACAAAAATTTATTAATGATTATGCAAACGCAACATTTGACACCCAATGGATACACACTGATCCTAAACGCTGTTCAATAGAATCTCCATTTGGTGATCAACCTATAATGCATGGATTATTAGGAATTGCTTTACTAACACAATTATACAAAGAAACTATTCAACTTCCACCATTTAAAGCACAAATAAATTGTGCCATCGATAATGCAAAATTTTTAAAACCCGTTTTAGTTGGTGATAATGTTTATGGGACATTTACACTACAAAAACTCGGTATCCGTAAAAATTTTTTACAATTGACATGGCTTAATAAATTATTTAATCAAAATGATAAATTATGTTTATATGCAGTAATGGTTAATAGGCGTTATATTTAGTAATTTATTTTTTTAGAAAAATGTGATACAATATTATTTACATGATGAATAAAAGAGATCAATATGTCTTTGTCAATGAAAATCTATATGGTTGGTGGCGCAGTAAGGGATCAAATTCTTGGTCTTGAACCAAAAGATCGAGATTGGGTCATTGTTGGTGCCAATGATCAAGATATTAAATATCTTGAAACTCAAGGTTATTTGTTGGTTGGTAAAGATTTTCCTGTGTATCTTCATCCACAAACTAAAGAAGAATATGCACTTGCACGCAAAGAATGTAAAATAGGTTCTGGTTATAACGGTTTTTCATGGTTTACTCAAGGTGTTAGCCTTGAAGAAGATTTATCTCGGCGTGACTTGACAATCAATGCCATGGCGTATGATCCTATTAATAAGATTGTTATTGATCCTTTTGGTGGTCAACAAGATTTAAAAGATAAAATTCTTCGTCATGTTTCTCCAGCATTTTCTGAGGACCCATTACGTGTTCTTAGGGTTGCCAGGTTTGCTGCACGTTATGGTTTCAATATTGATCCTAATACGATGTCTTTAATGTCATACATAGTAAAATCAGGTGAATTAGATCATTTAACAGCAGAACGGGTTTGGAAAGAGTTTGAAAAACTATTTGCAGAAGAACACGTAGTTTGGGGCTTAGAAATTCTAAATCAATGTGGTGCTTTGCAACGACTGTTTAATATCGAATTTTTAAATACTGATAAACATATTTTGAATAAAGCAATTGCTGTTAATGCACCAATTGCTTCTTTATGTGCTATTTTCTTTTCCGGGTGTAATTTAAATAGTTTAGAAAAAAAAATTAGGTTTCCTTCTTCAGTAATGAAGACTGTTAAACTATATAGAGATTATTCTGATTTAATTATATCATTTGATAAGTTATCGTCTTTAGAAAAAATTATGGTTTTGAAAAATATTGGTGGTTTAAAACAGTCAATGGAATTCAAATATCTATTGATTGCGTGTTCGATTGTTTCATTTTTTAGAGACTGGATGATTGATATTGAACAATCCATTAGTCTTTTAAGGAATATTGATTATGAAACACTCTTAAAGGGTGTTTCTAATTCTGAAAAGGCAAAAGTTGTGTTGAATGAGCAAATTACGTTGCTAGAGAGACATAAATATGTATATTAAAACAAACAAAAATTTAGTAAATTTTGTTGAAAAACAAATGGCTAGTTTATCTGAAGACCTTATTAAAAAGGGTATTCTGAATAATGTTATCATGATTGATTATATAGAAGAAAAAATTGAATCAGTTTTACAAGAATTGA
>JAWABG010000111.1:0-5393 GCA_038884715.1 Candidatus Woesearchaeota archaeon
TATCTTTGCAGATACTGAAAATAAATTCTTCTTTTGAAAGCGGCAGACGTTTTTTGTCAATTAGAGTCGTAAACTTCATATCAGCTATTATCAAAATAATTTGTATTTTTTTATTAATTTGTTATGAATGGCAAGCTAATTAATTATAAACATATTATTATGCTTATCGGAAAAATATTAAACTAATTTTTACAATCTTAGCTTTTTCAGTTCATTAATAAAATTAGAAAAAAATACATCTTCTTTAACACTAAAGTTATTTTTGATTTCAATATTCAAAAGCTTTATTATTGCATCCTTCCATTCTTCTAAGCAATGGTTTTTCAAAACTATTTTTAACGGATAATTCTTTAGGAGTTTTTCAGTATTCCCAGCAGTCGAAGTAAGTATTTTCGCACCACAACTCATCGCTTCAAGCAGGACCATTGGGGTTCCTTCTCGATAAGATGGAAGGATGAATAAATCAGAGCTATTATAATATATGGGCATTTTTTCATAGTTGACTTTTCCATGAAACTCAACACAATTTGTAATTCCAAGCTGCTTGCATTTTGACTTCAAATTTGATTCCTCTTCCCCCGTTCCAACGAAAATCAGTTTCAAATCGCTGCTATGTGATGACTGCAGATGATAAAAAACATCTAATAAAAAATATAGGCCCTTAACTTCTGACAAGCGGCCAACGTATAAAATAATCGTTTCATCTTTTTTTAATCCCAAAAGCTCTCTGCACTTTGCTTTTTCTAATTTTTTAAACATATTTCTATTTACTAAATTTGGCAGATAAAAAGATCTCGTATTTTTGTAAACCAAATTAACCAGGTTTTGACATTCTTCATTTATGGTAATAATCAAATCAGATCTTTTGATAATAGGGAAATGAATAAAAATATCAAAAAGCTTTTGAAATATTTTTTTCCTAAAGAATCTAAATTTGCTGTATAATAAGGGATTTGTCGCTCCATGCATATGATATATAACTTTTTTATATTTAAAAATAACAAGCGGAAGAGCAGCTTCTGGAGAATGGACATAAAATGCATCTATTTTTTTTGCTAGATTGTATAATTTTGAAATTGATAAGATATAGAATAATAGTGATTGCAATCGAATAGGAATATATTTATTGTTTATAATTCTAATAATTGGGATCCTTTCTAATGATACATTATTAAATTTTATTTTTCTTGAAGCAAAGAGTTCTTTTCTTTTCAACGTGGCATCAAAAATAATTATTTCCCCTTGATACAATTCAGCAAAGTTAAGGACAAATGTTAAAGCCCCACCCTGAGGAAATTGTCTTTTGATATCTGCTGGTATAATGATGCCTAGATTAGGATACAATTTATTTTTCATAGTGATTCTTTTTTCTTAGCAGATTTTCCTACCGCAATGCCAAGAACAACAGCTCCATAAACATTGCTCTGACCATAAATGATACCATTTAGCATTCCAGCTGTTATAGTTGCTAATATTACTAATATCGAAATCTTTCCTATGGATAAATCAATATGTTTGTAAACTTGAATGGCATTTTTGTATAGCGCTATTTGAAAGATTATATAAAAAATTACGCTAATAAGCCCTGTGCCCACCAACAAGTCAATGTAATCATTGTGCCCTCCGACGGCAATTCCTACCTCATCCAGGGTTATAGATTTTAATGAACCTAGTCCAGATCCAAACAGGATTTGTGTTGCAGAACCACGGAAGAAATGTTTAAGTTGAGCAGGCCAAATCGTAAATCTCCCCGATCCGAGCGAGTTCATGTTCCCTGCATATATGGCCTCATCAAAGTCTCGCATACGACTGGGAATCGCCTGTTCTATTTGAAATGAGAATTGATAGTATAAAATCGAAAAAACAGCTATTGACGCCAATAAAAAAATGAGCTTGTTCTTATATTTTCTTTCGATAATAACAGCAGCGATAACCATTATTGAAAAAGCAACGAGACTTGTTCTAACAAATGTTAATATCATAAATAATATTGATGAAATAAGGGCAATCCAACTAATAACTGACTTTGGTTTTAATAATAATTTGTAATAGATAAACGGCATCAAAAGCAGGAGTGTAAATGCAAAAGAATGAGGTCCTTTATATAACGAATAAAATTCAGCAGCTCCATAATAGCCGCTTGTATATTTACCAGAAACAAAGATAAAAATATTTATAATCAAAAAAATTAAAATCATTTTATAAAATAATAAAAATATCTTTTCGTACTTTATGTGCTGGGAAATGTCAGCTATAACAGGTATTAAAAGGATCCATGGCAATATTTTTAAAATTTGCTGTATAATAGCTGAAAAGCCTGCCGAAGATATAGTTCCAACGAGTAATGAAAACATAAATGCAATTATAAAATTGGTAATTCGATATCGAAATGGATTCTGCCCTCTAATTATCCAATAAAATAGCTCTAAGAAAATTAAAAATGATGCCCAAATCGACATCATGTTAAAATCATATCCCATAAAATTAAAAAATGATATATCATGTGCAAATTCAATAAAAGGACGAATTAACACCAGTAGAATTATTATTAAATTTAAATTAAATCTTAATAATATTAAAGAAATAATAAATAGAAAAACTATAAAAAATTCAATCATGATTAGTTAATAGATTTTTATAAATTTGGTAATAATTATTCGCAACGCTATCTATGCTATAATTTTGAACAATATAATTATGTCCATTATTTGCTAAATTTATCCTTAATTCAAAATCATTTAAAATCATTTCAATTTTATCAGCAAGATCTAATTCAGATTTGCTATCAAATTTTAAACAATGGTAGCGATCTTGAAAATGATCAAAGGCAGGTATTCTGCTTAAGATAACGGGTTTCATGCATGCCATAGCTTCTAAAACAACATTACATGTGCCTTCAATTTCAGATGGCATCACAAATATGTCTGTAATAGCTAGAATTTCTTCAACAAAAGAACAAGGTCCGATAAATTTTATGAAATTATCAAGATGCTCCCTTGTTATTATTTTTTTAATTTCTATATAATAATTATTTAATAGGTTATAATATTTTTTATCTACATTGTTGTTGCCCAAATTTTCACTGTAGGGCCCAACAACTAATAATAGCATATCATTTTCATGTCTAGCTCTTAAAATTCCAATTGCCTCAATTAGTTTTTTAACATTTTTTATTGGTTCCACAGCACCAATAAAAGTTATGATTTTTTTATTTTCAGGTAAATTATATTTTTCTTTTATTAATTTTAAATCAATAACTTTTTTTGGATTAAATTTATCAATATCTACTCCATTCAGTTGCAATATTAATTTCTTTTTATTAATAATTTTCCTAAAATTATTGTACATTTCGTCTGTTTGGCATATATATTTTTCTGGCATTTTGAGACTATATAGGAAAGCATATTTTAAAATTTTGTTGTTATTGTATCTGTTATTTAATTCGACGCCTAATGAAGCAGCCTTTGCAATAACAGAACTTTTTCTTATCTTTTTGCTTATAAAGGCGGGAAGTAAATACAACAAGCCATAATCATGAAAGTGTACAATATCATATTTTTTTGATATAAGAATTTTAAGACAAATTCCTATAGAAAACATTATTTTTCTTATTATTAATCTCTTGGCTATTACAGGAATTCTGAAAATTTTTATTTTTAAATTTAGCTCTTCGACTATTCTATCTCTTCCTAATCTCTGAGTAATAATATCTATTTTAATATAGTGTTTCTCAGAAAGGCTTTTGGATAAATAAAAAGCTTGTACGCCTGCTCCAGCATGATACGGTGGCAGAGCGCCAGTTACCATTAATGCCCTTATCTCTTTTTCCATTTAAAAATGATTGTGATTTTTAGCTTTTTATAATCTACTTGTGACTAATATTCAATATTTTATTGTATATTTCTTTTCTAGCCTGAGCTTGGGACTGTGCATCAAAATTTTGCTTTAGATAATCCTTATTGAACTTATACCAATTACTCGCATATAGGTTATAATTTAAGATGGTATTGTACAACGCTTTTTTTGCTTGAATTATATTATTTTGACTAACAATTAGTCCGTTCTTTTCATGTTTAATTATTTCAGGTATATCACAATGGTCGCTTCCAATTACTGGCATGCCCGTTGCCATCATATCGGTAAGAATGACTGGAAAGCCTCCCTCACAATCCCCATCATCCCCAAAGATGCTGAGTTGCATGAAAAGATGATGTTGATAGGAAATCTCTATTAATTTTCTGTATGATAAAAATCCATATTTTTTAACTATTTTTTGTAGCGGTGATCTTTCTATAAATTCAAAAATCTCTTTTTTCGTTTGAAAAGATTCTACTGAATTGGTAGCGTCACCAACCAAACTCACTTCGATTTTTATATCAGGATGCTTTCTAATTAATAATTCAATTGCTTTTAATGAAATTATAATCCCCTTTTTTTTTGTGAATGTTCCAACTATTAAGATCTTAAAGGGATCCAAACCATTCCAACATCTTTGTATAGCATTTATTGAAGCAAGATTTACCCCCAAGTGTGATACATAAACTTTTTCCTCCTGGCAACCTAAATTTATCACCGTTTTTTTTGAATATAACCCTTCAACAAAGACCCCACTTACGCTTTCAAAAAGCTTTTTATACTGATTCAAAAATTTAGAATTGTGATATATTACCTTGCCAAAGTCTGCGCCATAGAAAGAAACTACGTGCGGGACATTTAGTTTTTTTGCAAGTGACATGTTCTCAACACCGATATTTCCAAAATGAGAATGCAAAATATTTACACCTTCCTTTTTGCTACTTTTTACCCAATAGGAGATACATTGCTTTAAAAGTCTTCTGGAAGCTTTTTGTATGAACTCATTTATTTTTGTAAGATCTTCAGTAGAATATATAGGTTGAAAAGGAAATTTATCCAAATTCTCAGTCTTAGTTGTTAGAACAACATGCTTAATGTCTACATCATTAATTAATTGATTATAAATCCAAGTTCCAGTTTTAAATAAGTATGGATGAATAGTATGCGCAACAATAATCATTTTTTTATTTGCTAATAAAAATATAAATTAAAATTTGTCATTTAAAAAAGTACTTAGATAACAATGGACTAAAACCAACAATATCTGTGACAATTTCTTTATTATTTTTTAATGATAAGATACCATATAACATGAAAGCAAGAAGAGCTCCAAATAAAAGCAACTGAAACTTTGATAAGTAGCTTTTCAAAAGAAAATTGTAGATAAAAAGAACCAAAGTGACAATAAAACTGTTTTGCAAAGGTATTTTAAGTTCTCTAAGAAAGAAAAAAGAATTTAAGTTAACCAACCGAAACGGTATAGCAAAATTTGGATAACCAAGTATTAAAATAGAAGCAATTGCATAAGCAATGGCTAC
>JAWABG010000112.1:0-5371 GCA_038884715.1 Candidatus Woesearchaeota archaeon
ATCTGTTGATTGTTTGAATGAAAAAAATAGAGGTGTTTCAAGAAATAAATTAGAATCTAATAAATAATAAAGATTCAATATTTGCTGTATTATTTCATCTTTCTTGGGTATATTTATCTTTGTTAGATGTTCATCAATTTCAGAAATCTTGGTTTTACCATCATAAAGTTGAAGAATTGATAAAAAAGATATTGGTAATATCAAATTTTGTGGTGAATATTCTAAAAGATCTGCTAATACAATATACTTTTCAGAATTTTCTTCAAATTCTCTGTAAACTATATTTTCGCGTATTTTGGGGAGTGTAAAGTCATTTTCCATTAAAATCTCTCTTAATTAAATTATTTCTAAATTTCTTTTCAAAATGAGTAAAAAGCACAAATGCAACAATAGCAACTAAAATATTTATAACTAACGGAATAAGAAGTATATCATTTCTTATCAAATAATATGAATATGAGAATAGAATCGCTGATAATATATTTGATATTACAACAATATATTTAGCTATCTTTATATTCTTTACTACTTTATCATTCATTTTGTTATCCTTCTATATCAAATGATGTTTTACATTCTGGACATTTGTAGTATTTTTCCCATTCGTTGTCCTTCTTTCTGAAATGAATAAAAAGAATAGGATATCCGCAATTTTCACATTTTTTGTTTACAGGTTCATTATTCGAAAGGTACTCGCAATCAGGGTATCTACTACAAGCCCAAAATTTCCTTTTTGTTTTGGTACTGATTCGTTCAGTCAATTCTCCTTCTTTACATTTAGGACAGGTAACACCAGAAGATATTGGCTTAATTCCCTTACATTTTGGATAATCTATACAGCCATAGAATCTGCCATATTTCCCTTCTCTTATAACCATTTCTTTTCCGCATATATCGCAATGAATACCTTCTGCTATAATTAACTCCTTTTTGGCTTTTTTATCGGTTTCAATTTCTGGTAATGGTTTAACGTTTTTACAATCTGGATAACGACTACAACCTAAAAATCTTCCTTTTTTACTTACTCTGATGACCATCGGAGCACCGCAAAGATCACATTTGATTGATTCACTTTCAGTTTGTGATTCAGCAATGTGTAGCGCTTTATGAAATGGTGCATAAAAATTATTCATTACTTCAAGATAAGTTTTTTCTCCTTCTGCGATTGTATCAAGATCCTTTTCCATTTCGGCTGTGAAAACAATATTGAAAATATCTGGAAAATTCTTGATTAAGATTTCGTTTACTTCTATTCCGAGTGGGGTAGGGTGGAAAATCTTTTTTTGTAATTCGACATACTCTCTTTCAATTAGAGTGCTTACTATTGTTGAATATGTGCTTGGCCTTCCTATGCCTAATTCATCAAGTTCTTTGATAAGACTCGCTTCAGTATAGTGAGGTCTGGGTTTTGTTTGCGATTTTATATAATCAACATTCAACAAATTAAGATTTTGATCCTTAGTCAAACCTTCAGGAAGTTGAAGACTATCATTCCCATTCTGCTCTTCTTCAATATCCTCAAATAATATCATAAAACCATTGAAAGCAACTACTGAACCGCTTGTCTTAAAAACAAAACTGCCACCTTCTATGGTTATTGTGGTTTGGTCGATTAAAGCAGGTGCCATTTGAGATGCTAAAAAGCGATTGTAAATCATCTCATATAATTTAGATTCATCTCTGTTCAAAAATTTACTAACATAATCTGGTGTATATGTTAAATTTGTAGGTCTTATTGCTTCGTGAGCATCTTGAACATTTTTCGATTTAGAGGCAAATTCCGGTGGTTTCGGAGGTAAGTAATCTTTTCCATATTGATTTTGTATCTTCTCTCTTGCAGAATTCTGTGCTTCTGGGCTTACTCGCACTGAATCTGTCCTCATATATGTTATTAAACCAACAGCTCCCTCTTTGCCTAACGTTATTCCTTCGTATAGTGTTTGTGCTATTATCATCGTTTTCTTATTAGAAAACCCAAGACGTTTTGATGCTTCTTGTTGTAATGAACTCGTCGTAAATGGTGCAGAAGGCTGTTTCTTTATTTGCTTTTTAGATATGTCGGAAATTTTGTATTGTTCTTTTTTAATTCTTTCTATTAATTCTTTTGCTTTTTCTTCTGTATTAATAAAATGTAATTTCGCAAGTTTCTTGTCAAGCTGTTTTTTCTCTTCAATTGTATTAGCTAAGCCAGAACCTTCTGGGTTTTTTATTTGTTTACCATCATAAGAATAAAGCTTTGCTTTTATTGTTTTTTTATCATCATTTTCGAATTGTCCGACAATATTCCAAAAATCAATAGGAACAAAATTGTTTATTTCATTTTCTCTTTCACAAATGAGTCTTAATGCTACCGATTGCACCCTTCCAGCAGAAAGTGATTTAGTAGTCTTACTTAACATTGCTTTTGATAAAAAAGGTGAAACCTGATAACCTATCAATCTGTCCATTACCCTTCTTGCCTGTTGCGACATAAATAGCTTTTCACTAATATCTCTTGGTTCTTTCAAGCCTTTTTCTATACCTGATTTAGTAATTTCATTAAAAAGAACTCTTTTTATATTAGGATTCTCGCTTCTTATTTCATCAGCAATATGCCAAGCTATTGCTTCTCCTTCTCGGTCGGGGTCTGTTGCAATTAATACATTCTTTGCATTTGCTGAACTTGTCTTTAGCTTTTTGACAACTTGTCCTTTACCTTTGATAAGTGTATATTTTGGTTGAAAACCTCTTTTAATATCAACACCAAGTTTGTACGTTATTAGGTCTTTTATATGTCCAACAGATGCTTCTACTGAGTATTCTGACCCCAGATATTTATTTATTGTTTTGGCTTTCGAAGGTGATTCGACTATTACTAACGTCTTTTTTTTCATTATTCTCCAGAAAATATTGATTCGGTAAAATTAAAGAAAGCAAAATTATAAAAGAATTATTGAATAATAAAAAAAGCTCGATGCTAATGAAATTTTATTAAAGGCATTTTTATATATCCAAAAGAATTTCAACTTTATATAAACTATTATCATACTTGATGTTTGCTCCAAAATATGTTATTGCCTTTATATCTTCTTCGAACTCTTCAATCTTATTGCCTTTTATCGTAGCTGATAATTCTGTTTCGCTAAGAATATCATATTTTATCTTATGAAATATAACTTTATTAATATAACTTTGCGATAAAACCTCAGAAAGAAAATCTACAATTAAGCAAGATGAATCAATAGATTCAATTTTTATTTTTTTTATTACTTCGCTTTCATTTTCCCGACTTTTATCCTCTCCGCTTAATAAATATGCTAATCCTTCCATAGCTGAAGTGAACAACCCTTCATATGAATCGCTTTCAACTATTATGGTTTTGTCAGCTGTATGAGATCCAATTCTAAATTTTCTCATAGTAATCTTTCCTTCTCATTTACAGAAAATTACATTTTTTTCCTTAATTTGCCTAATTATTTTAAGTATTTTCTATGTTTAATAAAATAAAATCTCTTGCTTCCGATACATTAATTTACGGACTATTTATGATAATAGGCCGTTTTCTTACTTTTCTTCTTACCCCACTTTACACAAATTATCTTACACAACAAGAAGTAGGCGAAGTAAATTATATTTTTTCAATGATTGCGTTTATTAACATTATTTATTCTTTCGGAATGGAAGCAACATTCTTTCGCTTTTATTCAAAAAGCGACTTTATACAGACAAAAAAAGTTTATACTCATACATTTCTTTCAATAGCTTTAGTTGGTTTCACAATATCAGCTTGTATTTTTATTGCTTCCGATTATATTTCAGCTTATTTAATAGATTTACCAAACAGTTCTGAAGTTCTTCGCCTTGCTGTGGTCATTCCTTTCCTCGATGGATTAATGATTGTTCCTTATGCTCTTCTAAGAATGGAAAGAGCAGTAAAAAAATTCTCTATAATCAGATTATCTCTGATCCTCATTACTGTTGCTTCAAATATATTCTTTGTTGTGTTATTGAAATGGCGTGTTGAAGGTGTTTTTATTGCAAATATTATTGCAAGTGCTATTGGTGTTGGTGTCTTTTCTACTTCTATTGTAAAGTATCTGTATTTTAAATTCGATTATAAACTTTATAAGCAAATGTTGAGGTTTGGAGTACCAACTGTCCCAGCCAATTTGTCTGCTATGATATTACAAGTTGCCGATAGACCTATTCTTAAATTTTTAACTAATAGTGAAGTCGTGGCTCTTTACTCTGTTAATCACCGTCTCGGGCTTCCTATGATGATATTTGTTTCGGTTTTTGAGTATGCTTGGAAACCTTTTTATTTATCTCATTATGAAGATGACGATGCAAAAGAGCTTTTTGCAAGAGTTCTTACTTATTTTACCTTAGCTGGAGCTATTATCTTTCTAAGTTTTGGTTTCTTTAATGATTATATCGTTCGTCTGCCTTTTATTGGGGGAAAATTTATTAATGAGGCTTATTGGCACGGTTTAGTTATTGTTCCTATTATTTTAGCTGGATACTTTTTTAATGGGGTTTTTATCAATTTTGCTGCTGGTTTTCATATTACAAAAAGAACAGAGTTTTTCCCTATTGCTGTTGGTTCGTCAGCTTTGATTAATATTATTCTAAATTTCGCTTTAGTGCCTTTTATATCTTACTGGGGGTCGGCTATTGCTTTTCTTCTAGCATACATCACTTCTGCAGGTATTCTTTTGTATTTTTCATTTAAAATATATCCAATAAAATATGAGGTTCGAAGACTAATAATAATTCTAGTAACAACATTAGTTGTTTTTTTTACAACTATGTATATTAGCACAGGGATTAATTTATGGTTTGCATTCCTTATTCGATTTTTAGCAATTATTGCTTTCATATTTTTGTTATGGGTATTCAAATTTTTCAAACGATCTGAATTAGATCGAGTGAAAAAACTATTTTTTAAAAAGTCTGTTAAATTTGATATTTAGTTTTAAATGTTTATGTCAAAGCTTTTTTTATATTAATTTTGAAATATTTTGATTAACAGAAAGAGTAATTATGTCTAAAACTATTCTTATTATACTGATTGGTAATAGAAAAGAATCTGCTGTCAATGTCCAGAAAATACTTACTGGATGGGGATGCCATATCAAAACACGTCTTGGTATTCACGATGGTGTCCTTGATAATTGCTCCGATGAAGGTTTAATAATTCTTGAGCTTGTAGGGCCAAAAGATATGAATGAAGAATTGGCAAGAAAACTCAATCTACTTGATAAAGTCTCTGCTCAATTAGTGCATTTGACAGTTGATTAACTTCATTTTTTATAACTATTTTTGAGTAAAAATGCTATTTAAAGTGTTATTACTGGATCACTTTTAAAAATTTATTAAATTATTAAAATAT
>JAWABG010000113.1:0-5338 GCA_038884715.1 Candidatus Woesearchaeota archaeon
ACACGATTGATGGATAATTTTTTCATAATCACTTAGATTCATTACACCTAAAACCATATCCAGCTAGAAAAGCAACACAAATCATACACAAAATAGTATTTTTCACTATTCTTTTTTTATTGTCCCTTATTTTAATGTGTGACATAATTGTTTCAAACACTTCAAATATCGTCGTGTTATCCAGCAAAAACTTAATAATTACATCATTACAATCTTTTGAATGTATCAGACATTGTTTTGATTCATCACAAGAACAAAAATCATCTTTTCTATTAAGCTCATTTAATTCATCCGGTTCATTTAATTGCCTATGATACCTAATTATGTTAAAAGCTTCTTCCTTTAACTTATTTGGTATCTGAGTATTTGTTATAAAATCTTCCAAAGATCCCATAAAAAATATAGATTCATTCTTATTATTTTCTTCCATGTTTTTTTCCTTTCTTTATAAACCTTCCAACGTAATCATTAAAAGACAGTAAAACAATTCCATCCTTAACTTTATCAAAATCATTCTTAAAACTATTATCAAAAAATAAAGCTTTTGTAATGATGCCCTCAAAATAACTTCTTAAAATCTCATTTACCTCCCATCTAGTTTTATTCATACTAATATTTGCATTCAAAGTGTACATTGATGATTTTACTCGATATACCTCATCTTCAACCCTTCTTATGATTAATGTGTTTTCAAAAAAAACGTCACAAATAACAATTCCGCTTCCTTGTAAACATTTCATCACAGTAGGAAAAAAATATTGTATCAACTTTTCTCGTAGCTGATATTTCTGAAATTCTTCATAATTATCATAATCAACATAGAATAACATATTTTCTCACACATCAAAATTATAAATATTTTACAGATTAACAAGATCTTTTAAAGCTTCAGCAATTTCTTTTAACTCAGGAATACTTAGTGTTTCAAGTTTTTGTTCCAAAGTAAGGTCAGAGTTATCAAAATCATCTATCTTATCTCTCAGAATTTCATTATACTCGTCTAATTTAGATACTTCAAGCATATCTTCAACTGAAGAAATAAAATCAATTAACACATCCTGATTGTCCTCATCATTTACAAAAATTCTTTTAAACGAAGATATAACATCTAACTTATTTGGATTTTCTTCTAATTCTGATTCCTGTAACGTTTTCTGTAATTGTTTGAAGGAATTTTCTTTTTTCTTTTTTGTTTTAATTCCAACAACAGGGGTTTGACCTAAATCAACAAGGTTTCCTTCTGCTCCGTCCATTAATTTATCTCCATATTTTCTACAAAACATTTTAAACATCTCGGTTGATAATTTGTTCCAGAATCACACTCAATGATTTCCCCATCTATCACAGGGGAATTATCTCGTACTCGTTGGTTTCTACATCCATATTCTGATCCACACACCACACATATACTAGTCAATTTAGTCAATGAATCACAATAAGGAATCAACTCATAAAATACTGGGAACAGTCGTCCTTTAAAGTCCGAGTCAATTCCAGCTATGAGAAATTTAATTTTGTTTTTTATGTTGTGTTTTTTAATTACGTTAATGATTCCGTTATCAAAAAATTGAATTTCATCTATACCAACTGCATAAATTTTTTCATTTTTAGCAAGCCTCTGACTTATATTTAAATCAATTTCTTCAGAGGAAGAAACTATGATACCATTTATCCGAATTCCATCTCTTGTCTCTATATTACTTCCATCCCTTTTATTAATACTATGTTGAAAAACAACCACATTTCTTCCAGATAAAATTAACCTTTTTACCCTTCTGATAAGTTCAGAAGTTTTTCCTGAAAACATTGATCCAATAATTAACTCACAAAATTCCATTTATTCATCATCCTTTTCTCTCACACTACAAAGAAGATTCGTGATATTCTGTGTTCAACTCAAATCTATCAGAGTATTCTTTTACAAAAATATTATAATTTCCAGTCACATCATATAAAAAGAAACTTTCAATAACGTCCATAACTTCCATTTGTATATGTTTTTCAAAATCTTCCCTATTTTTAAATTTCAAAGAAATTATTTTCTTATTTTCATCATAGATTAACTCAAATTCCTCCTTTATATTCAACTCAATTAAACCTTCTAGGTCTTCTAATTTAAAAGCCTCAACATCAATAAAATAATAATCCTTGATAACTATAACAAACTCAATAGGGAATAATAGTTTTTCTTTTACCCCTGTGGCCTTTAAGCTATCCTCAATTCCAAAAATAACCTTCAGATTTTTATTAAGAATTAGATTTACTCTTTCAGAAAATTCCTTAAAGTCAACAATAAATCTTAACCTATACTTATAATCCTCAGTACGGGAAAAGTGAAAATTCTTCAAAATTGATTCAAATTCAATATAAATATTGTCATCAAACTCTGCTTGTTTGTAACCTTCTAATATTTTTATATTTTCATTGATATCGTCTAAAAACATATTTCACCTTTTAAACCTATACAATTAAATATAGTCCTAACATTTAATTAAATTATTATAAAGCACAGAAACTTCTCCATCAGCTGAAACAATAGCAAACCTTCTTGCTTCACTTTCAACACAAAAATTAACTTCTGTAAGATCCTTAAAAATTTCTAGTACACATAACAACTCATTTAAAAATACTTGAAATTCAATTTTCTCATCACAAGGATCATCTGATACAATAAATTGTTGCTTTCCTCCAATTCTCCGTGTTGACTCAACTTTTAAATTACTTTCCTCTGAAAAAATCCTCAAACTATCTGTTGCTCCAAAGGAAACTTTAAAATAAGTTAAAGCATCATAAAACTTATTAATATTTATACGCTTAATTAAATCAGGGTGAAACGCATTAAACAAACCCAAAACACGGTCAAAATGAATGCTCTTTGTTCTTAAAAAACAAAACTTATATTTTTCTGACTCAAATACATTATATAACCGAGTACTATAATAACATAATCCCTCTGTGTTTACTTTCAGTAACTTTTTTAGAATAGAGATATCCTTAACTGTAAGATTTAAGTCCATATCAATTAATTTCCGCAACCTGACTACACAACTATTAAGAACAAAACATGAAAGATTTTGTTTTACTTCTAAAATAGTTGAAGAATTGGCCTTCATCAACGAGGAAACGTAATTAAGAAAAGTTAAAACAACTTTTTTATCCACTGAAAAAACACAAGAAGGTCTTTTTATCTGTTCCACCAAATACAAAGAAGAATCATCAATATCAAAAAAATCAAATTCCACCACACCAGAAATCAAACTTACCTCGTAATATTTTTCTTTGTATTGGTTCAACACCACAACGTCTCCACTATGCTTAAGTATATTTTTCAAGTCTTTAATAATGATGACTAAAGGTCGAAGAATAATATTATTAAAAGAAACAAACTTTGAATAAAAAACAAATGAATAAAAATTATTTGTAACCCTAAACTCAAATCTTTTTAAGCTCATATCTGGTTTAATCAATACAATTTTTTTTAAAAACTCGTGTGAGTCTCCAATAAACAAGGATGCAACTGAACAAAAATCAAATAAATCTTGTTTATTTATTTCCATCAACTAAACCTTAATCCTAAGTTTTTATAGTGTGATTCAATGTACAAAATAACTGGTTCAGGGCATTCAAGATCCTGTAAAAATTTTCTTAAAGAAAGTTTTGAGGAGTATATTTTTTTTCCAAACTCCACAATAATTTTTTCCAACTCAGCAAAATAAACTTCAGTATAAGATTCTGGGTCTTTAAATGCTTCAGGACAAAACACCTCTCTTGGATCTAAAGCACCAACAACAGGAATTAATTTATATCCCTTTAATTTTTCATGGTCAAAAACAAATTGAACGTATTGAGGCATTCTTCTTAAATTGTATGGGAATGCAGCATTTCTAGCTAGAGATCCCGGTCTTATCATAACAGTTTTTCCAATATTTAATGTTGGGTACGCCTCATGATCGTGTCCTAAAATTAAAAAATCATACCCTGTTTGTAAAATTTCTTCAGTATGGATTGATAGATCTAAATCTCTTGGGTGTTCAAAGCCACAATGCCCTAATAATATTGAGTTAGCTTGTGTTGGAAATGGAAGCACAGGGTGACTTTTCAAAGGAATAACGTCTATTTTCCAACCGTTAATTATTATGTGCTCATGAATTACTTTTAGATACCCATTCATTTCTAAAGTACCTATAAAAGTTTTTTCATGGTACATCTCTGTATTGTATCCAATAATTTCATGATTTCCCAAAATAGAAAACGTCTTCTTTCCTCTTGCTACTTGAGTTTTCATAAATCTCTGGAAAATATGTCTATAATACTCTGAGCTAACTGTTGGAGCTGAAAACATATCTCCAAGAAATATAACAACATCATTTTCCTGATAAACACTGTCAAGTTTTTTTAACAGAGAAGCCTGATATTCATCCTGTCGTGCTCTTGGTCGAGAACTCGAATAATGTAAATCACCACAAAAGGCTACTCGCATATATTACCTTCTTTCAATTAAAACACCATCTTGTATTTTATATTTACAGTTTGCATAATCACTAATAAAATCTAAATGAGCAATTAAACCAATTATAAATTCTCGTTCAACAGCAATATTCTGAATAAATTCAAAAAACTTTGCCCGGTACTCTTCCGAAACATAACTATATGACTCATCTAATAATAGTATTTTTGAATCCTTATTTAACAAATAATAAAAATGAAGAATAAAAGATATTACAGTTCTTACTCCAGCCCCTACCCCATTTTTCACATTTATATCAATAGGTTCCGCCATATCTTCATCTCTTAAAATTATATTAAGAGCCTTCCCCCTTCTATCATTAAGCTGCAATTCTACTGTGAAACGCTTATCATAAAAAATGTATCTTATTGCTGAGTTTAAAATCATATTTAGCTCTGCAACACTTTCGTTATAAATTCCGTCAACAGCTCTTTGATAGAAAGACTTTGCAAGATCACAAGTCTGATATTGGTTCTTGATATTTTTAATTGTTTCAATATTTTTTGACACATCTGAAATAAGAAGTCTCTTTGTCTCATCAAGTTTTCCAGCTCTTATTTGAATATAATTAACTGTATTAATTAAATCCTGCACCATTGTTAACTCCCATTAAATCTTTTTTATAATCTTTTTACTTTTATCTGTAGTAATTAAGTCAAGGTTTGAACATTCAGTAAAAATTATTTCTGAATTAACATCAATAGAAACCCTGAAGTTTTCGATTGAACCAATATCAAGTATAGAATTTTTCATAATCATTGTGCCAAAACAAAATAATTCAGCCTTTACTTTAACGTTTTCCAAAACCACAATAGAGTTAAAAATTTCATC
>JAWABG010000114.1:0-5318 GCA_038884715.1 Candidatus Woesearchaeota archaeon
CATTATAATTTTCTTAAGAATAAAGGGGTTATTAGTAATCAATTGTTATAATAGCTCTTGTTTTTAGGTTCTAGGGAGTTTTTATTTATGAATAGTCTTATACAAGAATTAATTCAATATTTTAGTAAAAAATTGTAAGGATTTTGAAGGTGTAGCCTTAGATATCTTAGATTCAGATAGAGAAAAAGCAATACAAACTGGAAATATGCAATACTTTATAGAACAAAAAGCAGGTTCGTTCGTTTTAGTTGGTGAATCTAAGGATATTAATAATAAATTAATTCTCTTAAAGTGTTATTAAAACCCACATATGACTAAAAACAGTAAAGAAGATATTATTAATGATGTAATAACAAATATAGAAAAATTTATAGCCTCTCATACAGATATAAAATTTAATCCCCAAATGATATATATTGAAACTTCTAAAAATTGTGATATATACCAAAATTATTAAAATTTTTCTGAAAAACTTCAGCTCTTTTTATTTTTTGAAAAACAGAAACAATGTAAACTTGGTAAGATTTAAAGACTTCTGAAAATCGGAATTAAAAAGGATTCTAAGCCCTTTAAAATCGTTTTTAAGGCGTTTAAAATAAAGTTGGGTATGTTAGATAGTCCCTTGATGTTTTTTGAGCGGGTTTTTACATAAGGGCTATTATTAGACATTAAAGTTTAATTTTTATCTATATTAAATTATAGGAGGTATTGTATATTAATGAATGGTTTACTGAGAAATATAAAAAATATTTTAAATGAAGTTTATGTGTCTGATATTCATAGGAAAATTATTCAAACATACAAATTAATTTTAAAATACCAAACTTCTCCGGTTTCTGAGGGTATTAAAGAGAAAATTTTAGATAATATTACAGAGATATGGGAAACTGTTGCATCTCTTTTTAATACTTGGATTGTTAGACATGGATTAGGGAGTCTTAAGGAATTTGAAGAATATGCAAAAGATAACAATAAATATGAAATTGAGTATTTTTTATCTAAGATTGAAGATATAAAAGTTTCTTCTAAGGAGGTTGCCTACGATATAAAGGAATCATTTATTTTATGGTTAGATGATTTAGATCTATTTGTTCAATTTTCAGACGATCAAATAGAAAGCATAGTGTATACTCTTAGTAAAGAAGATTTGTCAGAAAAAGAATTTTTTAATTTAATGTTTGGTGAAAATTATTATATTGATCCATCCAGTTACTATATGTTAAAAACTATAAGGGATATACAAAAACATTTGAATAATGTTTATATTATTGACTTCGACTCAGCAATAATTTATTTTGATCAGATGATTAATTTTGCACACCACAATGGTGAAATGTTACAGGATGTTGTGGATATAGACTTGTTAAGATCAGAGCTTGATGACCTTGGTTTTTAATGAAAGGAACTCTTTATTAATGTTGAATAAAATAAAAAACCTATTAAATGAAGCTTCTGATACTATTAATGAAAGATACGATGAAACTGACTTTTTTTATGCTGTTAGGTTTTCTAATCATATCGAGTCAGATATTAAACGTAATTGGTCGGGGTGGGATTTTGGTAGCGTAACCTTTGAAAATCTAGACGACTATCTGAGATGGAAGGGTCTTGATGAAAAAGAAATAAAGCATAAACATTATGATAAAGAAACAGGTGAATTTGAGGAATACATTGAGTATCGTGATTATATAAGTGCTATTGAAATGGAAGAAGAAGAATTAGGTAGAGCTTTATCTGAAGAGGAAAGAAATAACTTTATACTTGCATGGATTGAATCGTTTAATAAGGATTTAGACATAAGACAATACCCTCATTCAGGGAGGTGGGTAGAAGTTCATCACGATGGTCTTTCATGTCATGTATTAGAAGATGATGAAGGAAACCCTATTACTAATGAAGCTGAAGCAGAAAAAAAAGCTTATGAGTTTATTAAGCAATATAATTATCCTCCTTCAGGGGATCAAACGATAGGTAAAGTTGAACTCGTTAAGGAACTAATCAAACCTTCAGATAAAAATATTGGGTGGTATCTATTAAAAATAGAGGATTACAGATCAGAGGATTTTTGATGTTAAACAGAGTAAAAAACTATTAAAAGAAAACTGGTGGAGAACTGTAGGAGATAATATTTTTATCTACAAAACACTGATAAGACAGATGCCAAAGAATAAAAGGACATTGTAACTTCGTTTGATAGTTTTGGTACGGTTAGGTCTGTTGAAGGTCTTGAATCAGGAGATGTCTATACATGGAATGGTGGACAACTCTTTCATAAACAGGCTCAGAAATATATTCCTAAAGTTAAGTATATGTTTGGTACGATGGATTTAATTGATCAAAAGCTTATGATTGACAAAAGAACAAATATGTATGAAAACGATGGAGAAGTTTTGTTGAATCAGTTTTTAAAAACAAAACTCCCCTGAGTTATTTAATTTTGATGTGTATGATTATGAGATTCAATATAACGATGAGACAGGAATGACTGTAAAGTTTTACAAGTATAATTAATTTTTTTTTTAAAAATATTATAAAAAATTTGGATACTACTTTCCAAAATTTTTTGTAGTATAATGTTTTTTTAAACAACATACTTTTCAATCCCATTACTGTTAGATATTTTTTCTTGATTGGAGGTGGGTTTATAGGGTAAAATAGAGGTCGTTTAGGAGCTAGATTAAAAATTATAGAAGTTGGTATTTTTAGTGAGGGGGTAAAGAAAAATTCTTTACCTCTTTTAACGTTTTTTCTATATTTAAGTACGAGATGCTAGGAAAGCTTAATATGAAGTACCTTGAACAAATAACAAAACTTATTTCAGAAGAATTTATCAAAAAAGAAGTAATGTCAGAAATTGTTACTTCTGATTATTATCCAAAACAATTTCAGGTATTTTTGGATAAATACAAGTACAATTTTAGAATGATAACGGAGAAAGATAGGTTTTTTGTTTCTTTTCAAGACTATAAATCTGATGTTTTAGATAAATCATTATATTCAGGAGACAAAGCTATACATTCTGACCCTGTGGGTTTATATTGTTATCCTTTTGATTATGTTGTGAATCATCCTATGGATATAACGTTTGCGTTTGGAAGCCGTTATCTCCTTGTTATAGAGAGAGTTACTGATAATTATGTTAATTTACAAGAATTAACAAAAAGTGAATTTTTTAGTTATGCTTATAAACTCTATCCAGATTTTGATGAAAGAAATGAATTTTTTCTTGAAAACAATACTTTTAATATTCATGATGGCGTTAATATTCATTGGGGGAAGTATTTATTTTTCATAATTCAGCACCATATTTTTTCAAAGAAGGAAAAGGATCTTGAAGATGAAAATAGGTTTGGTTTTTCAGTACTAAGATATTCAAGTATTGATAATAGAGATGAACAGAGAAAAAGAGCATTAAAAATGGGAATAAAATGTTTAGTTGATTCTCCTGAACAAAAAAAAGAATCAGTTATTAATACTAATGAACCAGAACAGTGTGTATTTTTTTCAAGAGATGCTTTTAAAATACTTGAAGTTTTTAATTTATCGAGTTCTCCTGAACATGGTTTAAAACCATATAAAATAACAAGGAAATTGTCAGGTATAGTTGCAAGGAATATTAAAGGTAAGGTAAACATAAAACAGTCTTATAAGTCACCGAATGCGTATAGCGTAGATATTGGTGACAATTTTTCAATGGAAGTATTTTTTGATGAAGAATGGAAATCCTCTGAATTGAGGAAAAAAAAGGATACTGGAAGATTATTCATAAAAGAAATTGTTGTCTATGGAAATGGAAGTAGATTTTCTTTTAAACCATCAGAAACAGAGTCAGTAGAAGAAATAGGCAACTCAATTTACGATAGATATACGGGAATGATTCAAAGGGTTAATAGAGAAAGCATAGAAAGCTTTTTTAATGTTAAAGCAATTAAAGGTATTGCAAACATTATTGGGATTTCTGCGATTAATTTTAAGGGATTATCCTTTGAAGATAAACAAAAAATTTATGACATAATTTTGAAGATTGATAGTTTTTCTGCGGAATATATGAACAAAGCTATTGAAAACAATGATTTTGATAGTTTTAGATACTGGTTTGTGGTAACATCAGAAAATTACTATACAGATCGAAAACAAAATAAAAAGTACATAAAAGTAATTGATAATATTATTAAATTTGTATGGGAAGTAACACAGTGGGAAAAGAAACAGGGATTTAAATTTAATTATCGTTTTTATGGAAATCACTATAGTCTGTTTCAAGATATGTATTTTCATCTTAAATATATGATTAAAGAGCGTGAAAAAGAGCGTGAAAAAGAGTTAGTGAAATCAGAAAGTTTTTTAAATTATTTTGATCATTCCAATCATTTAAAGAATAAAATCAAGAGTTTTAACTTAAAAGAGGAAAAAGAAATGTTAGAAAAACTGAACAAATTGCTAAATGAAGTTAACGAGTGTTTATCGCCAGAAGAACAGCAAGAATTTCGTAGGTTATCAAGAGAATACCATAGATATGATGAGTATGGTGAGTCTATGTCTCCTGAAGATGAACAGAGATACAAAGAGCTATTAGCAAAGAAAAGACATTCACAAGAAAAAGATGAAGACAAGAGTACTCTTTTAAGAATGACTGGGAAACATGGGCAACATTGGACTGATGATCCCAAGCATTATGAGTATGACAAGGAACATTTCCCTAATGGGTAAAATGCTTAAAATTTTAAATGAATTAGTAGATTCTGGAAGAATTAAGACGGATTTTTCAAAAGAGTTTCAACGCTGGTTTGGTAACTCAAAAGTTGTTGATGAATTCGGAAATCCGTTAAAAGTTTATCATGGAACTACAAACGGGGGTTTTAAAGAATTTAAAGATCAAGAGGAATATAAAAATGAAACAAGTGGATTAGGTTTTTGGTTTACCAATGATAGAGACGTAGCTGGATCCTTTTCTAAAGACGTTGAATATTTTTTCAATACAAAAATAAAAGATGAATATACTGAAAAATCGTTTATATACCCTGTTTATTTATCATTACAAAATCCAAAAATATACAGGCAAAGTGAAGAAAATAAAGAGTTAATTCTAAAAATAAAAGATTTAGATAATATAATAGCTAGAATTAGAAAATATACAGATAATTCTTGGAGTTTTCCTAATTATGAAAAATTAAAACTATTATATGATGAATTCTTTCCTGATGATCCCCTTTTACATTCAAAAAATTCAATGATAAAAGTTCTGTATGGGAAGGAAAAGGACGTTGATGCACAACTTTATCTTAACTATTTTAAAGGGTTTGTTCAAGATTTGGAAA
>JAWABG010000115.1:0-5290 GCA_038884715.1 Candidatus Woesearchaeota archaeon
ATGATCCTACTTTTAAAGTTTGAATTGGTAACTGTAAATAATCTATTGGAGAGGCAGGTGAAGCAAAATGCAATATATAGTCTAATTTTCCCGATACATATATGTAATTTGTTACATCGTGTAATATAAATTTAAACTTAGGATTACCAATTAAATGTGCTATATTATCTGGTGAGCCAGTAATAAGATTATCCATACATATAACCTCATCTCCTTCTGCAATAAATCTATCGCAAAGATGCGATCCTAAAAATCCAGCTCCTCCTGTAATTAAAACTCTTGCCATAATGATTCCTTTAAATATATTTTTCTAATAAATCT
This sequence comes from Candidatus Woesearchaeota archaeon, assembly GCA_038884715.1. GTDB lineage: Archaea > Nanobdellota > Nanobdellia > Woesearchaeales > UBA9642 > JAWABG01. Next base: position 322 of record JAWABG010000115.1, read on the forward strand.
TTATTATAACGCCATGTGATCAATCCATTCTGAAAATTTGTAAATTTTATGTTTAAATCAGTCTCAGCTTTAATTGTAACCAAACCAAATTTATTGTTTGCCCTTTGAGATAAAGACTTTGACTTTTGTTCTATTATCTTGAATTTGTTTTTATTTAAATTAAAGATTTCGATTATTTGCTTGTGAATTTCTATATTGTTTAGAATGTTCACACCCGCTACGTTATATATTCCGTATCTTTTTTTATTAATTATTTTTAGTATAGCTAATGCAAGGTCATCAACTAAAGTAGGGTTTGTGTAAATACCTTCGGTAACAATTACTTCCTCTTTATTATTATATTCTGCAATTATTTCATCTATGAAATCATTATTTAAATAGAAAGTTGGACCATATATCATAGATGTTCTTATAACTGTGCTTTTCAATAAATTAACAAGTATAGCATTTTCTGCAGCATGTTTAGTTTTTCCAAAATAATTCTGTGGATTTGGTTTGTCCTCTTCTGTGTAAGGTCCTTTTCGTCCGTCAAATACTTGGTCTGTTGATATTATTATAAGATGTGAGTCCAACACTCGAGCTATTGTTAAAAAATTCTCTACTATTGTTACATTAACTGTCCAAGCAAGCTTTTTATTAATTTCGCACTTATTAATATCGTGCAATCCGTTTGTTACTACTATTACATTAGGTGCTTCTTCATAGCAGATTTTTTTTAATGTATTGATTTGTGTAAGATCAGTAGTATAAAACTTTATTCTTTTATTATCACCAACATCTTTTTTCTTGTTAGAAAGTAGAACTATCTCATAATCTGTTTCATTTAATAAAATATTCAAAAGTGCAAAACAAGTTCTGCTTCTTGCACCAGATATTAGAACTTTAATTGTTTTCATATTCAAACTATTGTTTCAATTTCTTTTTAGCTCCCATTTCTTCTGCCTTTTTTAAAAAAGCATCTCTTAATGGATCAATTTTTTTCATCAGCTTTTCATTAAATTCCTTTGTTAGTGTTTCGACTTTATTTTGCATTGCTACTATCGTGCTATCACTGCTTAAAGCCTCTTCGATCATAACTTTTTCTTCTTCCGATTTAAAACCACTTGCATAAAGGATGTCTAAATATTTATGCCAGATCTTTTCTTCGAATGCTTTACCCATTTCCTGAATTTTTGGATTGGGATTTTCACCATTGTTCATCATCTTTGTAGCTTCAGTGAACATAGAATTTGCCATTCCTACGAATTCTTTCATCCAGTCTTCGCTTGTCCAGTATCTAATAATTTCATTATAGAACAACATTAATTGCTCTTTATCTTTTAAAGTCGGTTGATAATGCAAAGTATCCTTTTGGGCAAGTGTATCACTTTGTTTCTGTGTAGCTTGTTCCTTTTTCTCTTCATTGCAGTAGAATAAGAAAAATGCTAATAAAAGTATTAATATATTAATAATAGTCTTCATAATAATTCATTATTTATATTAAACAATATTTTTTATCATCTTTTTAGTAATATCTATTATTGATCGAGGGTTAGATAAATGCAAATTATGATCACTATCTTTTATTATATAAAATTCATTATCTGGTGATAAGTTTAGTAGATCTTTATTGTGCTGTATCCACATTTCCTCGACAATTCTGGCTTCTTCTGCTGGTATTCCGATACTTTTGCTGAGTTCTATCATATATTGATAATCTCTGCATAGAACATATAAAGGTATTTTCGGAAATGTATCTATTGTTTCAATAATTTTTATACTTTCACCAAGATTCTCATATTCATCTATGATTGTTTTATAAAAATTCATATCTGACTGATATAACTTTAATTGATCAGATATAACTTGAGGATATTCTTCATATAATCCACTAAGCATATATGCTATTGTTTTGTTAAACTGTTCAGCATCTAATTCTGATAACTTCTTTATATTATTCATTCTCGAGCTTAGTGAACCAAATTCTTGATATTTTGGAGCATTAATTGTATCGAATTCAAAAATCTTAGTTGTAAAAGAATCAACCAAGACTATACCCGCTGTATGACGTGGAAAAAGTTTGGCAAAATGCTGTATATATAAACCACCGATTGAATGTCCAATAAATAGGTATGGACCTTGTAATTGAGTATTGCAAAGCATATTAAATAGTTCCATTATGATATTAGTGCTTGTTCGTGGTGTTTTTGCTTTTGGACTTTCTCCATAACCAGCTCTGTCATAAGTAATAACAGTTCCTATTTTAGATAATTCTTCTTGGATTTGCCACCATTCAATCGAAAGACTGCCAAGTCCCGGCTCTATTATTATAACAGGCGTGCCATTACCACTGATTCTTACAAAAAGATTATTATCTATTGAACCATAATATCTTCCATCCGCTAACACTATACAATTTCCTTTTAATTAAAAATATGCAATTTATATGTTTTTCCTCAAATAATTATTGAAAAATCATTAATCTATGACTTTTTGAGACAGTTTGTCCAAATCCATGTTATCCAGTAATCATAATTATAAAATGGTTCAAAACTTAGTTTGATAGGTGGTTCGAAATATTCAAGTGTGTTGTTTTCATAATGCCAGACGATAATTTTTTTGCAAAAAAGAGTATCTAATTTACTATAGTATTTAGTTTTAAAATTTTGTAAAGATATGCTGTCCAAGCCATAACCAGTTATTATCTTTTCTCCATCCCAATAAAGTGAGTATGGTTTGTTTAAAATAGGATGAAACATTCCTCTACCAACTTCAAAATTTACCTTTGTTATTGGCTCTAATTCGCTTTTATTGTAAGTAAAAATATGTCCATATTTAAATTGAAAATCAATTGCCCAAGAAGCATCAATTATTGATATCCAATTCTTTCTATATGGACCATCAAATATAACTGTAGTCGTTGAATCATATTTAGATAGCTCTTCGACTGGAAGTTTTGAGATTATTTCCTTTTGATAGTTCCAAGCATCATGCCATTCAAAGCTTCGTAAGATATTTATTAATGAAAGAGATAATATTATAAGAACAATAATTACATTCAAATATTTTTTCTTTAGATTAGTATATTTTTTAATTATATAAATAGCGATTGAAAAAAGCATTGCAAAATAAATAGAAGGAACAATAAGTGTCCTACTCCGTGAACCTATTCCCCAAATGGTATATCCTGCGCCAGAATAAATTAATAAAGATAAAATAATACCAGAACTTATTATTAAAAGTAATATCAATATTTTTTTTATTTCATCATTATTTTTTTTCTTTTCAGAAACTAATACTTTAAGTAAAAGAAATAATAAGATGATAAAAATTGGAACTAAAATAAAGCTAAACTCAATTACACTTGCAAAAATTGAATATGGTAAAGATATAACATTTGCAATAAAAGTAGGTAACCAGTAAGTATTCGTTCCTTTATGAATTGCTTTTTCAAAAACCAAACTTGAATATCTGTTCCAAATAATAACAGCAATTGTAGCAAGTGTGTATAATATTGTAGGGATTATTATTGCTTTTTTACTTAAACGCTTGTGTATCTGTAATAATAATCCAATTAAAATTATTATAACATATTGAAAAAAGAAACTTTCATAAGTTAAACATGACAGTAAATAAAATAATATCGCAATTAAATAATAATTTTTTCCACTATTCCAACTTTTTAATAAAAAAAATGATGACAAAAGAAAGAATATCATAGAAACAATATTCAAAGCACTTGAAAGCCAAACTGTAATTCCTAAAATCCAAGGTGATGATATCCAGAACAATAATGTTAATATTGTGTAGTATTCGGGTTCTTCTATACCTAATAACTTGAAAAATTCTGTTACGAAAAGTTTTAATGAAAATATTGTAAGGATCAACAAAACAAGTATAATTATATGAACTAAAAATATATTATATCCGCAAATCGAACTCACTAAATAATATAAAATTCCTGAAATAGGACGATTTGCAAATTCTAATAGAAAATAGTTTAATCTGTCAAATGCGAAAGGCGACATATTACCCGGTTTATCAACAAAAAAGCTAAGCAATAAACCCCAGTCATCAGAATATATTCCTAAAAAAAATGGATGCCAGATATATAGAATTAAGAAAAGTGATAATGCTATTATAGTGGTTTTATTGATTAGCTTTTTCAAGTTGAATTAATTATTAGCTATAAAGAATCAGTTATTATAATTCTTTCTGGTATAATGAAAAAAGAGGCAGTATCGTTTAAAGCAACTTTATGATATAATGTCATTACCGCTTGGACATATTCTTTGCTATTATTATATGCATATACTGCTTTATTTTGTGATTCGTATGTGTCTTTCCAGCCATTTTCTTTTAGATAATTAGCTATGCTAAATATCGCATCTTTTAAAGAAAAAAGATTAATTACACCGTCATTATCGCCATCAACAGAATAATTAATGAAACTTGAAGGCAAAAATTGGGAGTAGCCAAAAGCACCTGCCCATGATCCATTTAAATTTAAAATATTAATATTATATTCCTTATACATTTTTTCTAATGCAAGTAATTCTTCAATTGCCCAATTTGCTTTTTTAGAAGCCCTTGCTGTAACTAAGTCCATAATCAAAGAGCTATCTTTGTCCTTATATTCTTCTGATTCTCGAAATGCTTCAAAATTCATTTGTATAAATTCTGGTTCTTCCGACATTGATGCACTGAAAAAAACACTAACAATATTATGTGTTCCCAAGTAACTACCATTTTTTGTTTCAATCCAAAGAATTGATGCTATTACTTCTTTGGGTATACCATAAATCTTCGAACATTCATTAAATATTTCTTTGTTTGCTTCGATAAAACTTTTAACTTGTGAAATAGAATATCTATTATAATTTGAAGAATAATCATTCTTTTTTAAAATAGATGTAATATTAATTTTAACATATTTTTCATCAAACTTAACTCTATTGTCATTTAATATTTTTATTAAAAAGAGCGAATC
>JAWABG010000116.1:0-5277 GCA_038884715.1 Candidatus Woesearchaeota archaeon
CGAATTAAGCGTAAGCCCCTAAAATAAGAAAAAGAAAAACCATCCAGGCAAAAGAAAAAGTCAGGTTGAAGCATTATTATTAAAAATAACATCAAAATAAACAAAGAGCAATGGCATATAGGGAGCACCAAGGATAGAAAAAGAATTGAGAAACCAAGGAATAATAACAAGTGTAAAAAGAGTTAACAGGTTGATGAAAACAGGAGGAATACAGTCAAAAAGACATAAAAAATTTGTACCAACAACAAATTCAAATCATAATTTACTAATATCGGAAAATATACTATATCAGAATTTTACATCAGTAAGACCGATGGAGGTTTTAACTTCAATATAATATATATACCAACAAAGCAAGGCAGGCTTTATTTTTAAGTAGTTTTGGACGTATTGAACAGAGAAATCCTAAGCTGGAAGACAGATAATACATTAAAAAAAGAATTAGTCTATGAAGCAGTAGAAAAAGTGCTTCAACGTAAAGAAAAAGAATATATGATTTTCCATTCAGACCGTGGTGTACAATAAGCCAGTAATGATATCAGAAAGCTATTTAAGAAAAACAAGGTAATTCAGAGCATGAGCCGAAAAGAAAATTGAGCACTGCTAACACAGTATAGATAATTTTTTAATTTCAGAACCATATTGCTAATTTTAAAGTATATTTTAACATTACATAAGATTTTGAATAATATTTGCTTTTCCTTCTCAATCTGGCACAAAAACTGTCTCAATCGACTATTGTACCCATCGACAGTAAATGTTTCAGCTTATGATGTCTTTTGGTTAGTTCTAGGTAAAAATCCTAAATAAGCTTTCCAATAATCAGTCATTACCTAAGATTCGCCACATTTTTTTGCTATTTTGTTTCATAATTGACAACCAGTTTCTATCCCTCTTGTGCCAAGCAAGAAATCAACATATTTTCTTCCATTCCTATCAACAGTCACCCATATCCAGCAATAGTTTTTTTTGACTGTATATAGGTGTGAATCTCATCTAATTCAACAATTTGAATTGGCGCAGATTGACTCTGTAGTTTTTCTAACTCATTACCAAATGCTTTTATCCAATTTAATACTGCAACATTGCTTACTTTAAGTATTCTTGAGATACTACGAAAACCAAGTCCTTCTAAATATAGATGCAATGCCATTCTTTTTATTTCTAAAGACTTCCCTCTGTATTCAACTGTATATTTATACTTATACTCTTTGCATTGGAATCTTTGTCGGCCTTTTACTATCCCATGTTTTACATAATTATTTGATTTACATTTAGGACAATTCATTATTTCACCATATTTGTAATACAATATCTTACAAAAAATATTAAATCTATACTATTTTAGCAATATCAAAATATTTTTTTTATCATAGGAATATGATGCGTAAGAGTGATGAAATTTTAGTGAATTTTTTAAAAATCAAAAGCCAATAATACTTTCTTGGATTTTCGATACTATCAAATTGTGTTCTTTTCTCATAATAATCACTTGAAATTTTAAATGATGATTCAATATCTGTGTATAGAATGAATTGATAAATATGAGGATTCTGGGCTTATATTCTGAAGTTTACTGTGATCTGTAAAAATAGAGACCTATTTAACCTTAGCCCACAGTATATTGTAAATTCGTTCCAAGATAATGTTTTATAAATAGTATTAAAATTATAATTAATTCGCAATTTGAATAAACGAAAATTTTCCTCCTTTTGTATATTTATTTATTAGATATTATATAATATCTTTAAAACTATTCACACAACCCTGACAAGTAGAAGATTTTGTCTCAGAACCAATAATTGTATTAAAAGTGCCAAAATCATCAGTAGATATTAAAGATTCTTCGCTCCAAATCAAGTTATTATTATCTTTAATTTCAAATTTAATCTTTATCGTTTCATTTTTACGAATATTTCCATTAGCATCTCTTGCAATACCTTGGAAAGAAAAACCTCGACCACTATTTTGAGCGAAAGGAGTAACCTTTAATAAAAAGAAGAACAACAAGCATAAAAAAAATAACTTTTTCATAAAAAACCCCTAAAAAATATTTGTTTAAATAAAAAAATTTATAATATTTATTTCGAATTTATTAAATAATTTTTTTCATTTACAATCTTCATCTTCACAAGGAAATTTTACAGTTTTACCTGGATTTGGTTTTTTACCGGCAATAAATATAGGTGGCAAATCAGGCACGGTAATTCTCACAATAACAGAACGTTTTCGAGCAAACTCAACTTTTTCTTGACTGATTGCTTTTCCAAATGTTTCTACAGTGATCATTCCCTTATTTCTTAAATCATTATACTCGGGAATAGTTTCTTTCCAATATCTGTCGAATAAAATTGATGTATAGATTCCTCGTAAGTCACTAAGGAGTTGATTCCCTCCTTGTTCGGTTTTTCTAAATAACATTCCTTTATTTATTTTTCCATTATATATTTTTTTAGCTTTACTTGAATCACTTAAAACAATATCGAATTTTTCATTGTTAATGACAATGTTATTATCACCAATAATAATATCATTACCTATGTATCTACATTTAAGATGGAGAGAATTAGGGTCTGTAAAACCCATTATCTCAACTTTTATTTTTTTCTTTTCCCTTATAGCTCTTCGTATACACGGTATGTTAAAAGTTGATATCATCTCTTTCTGAAGTCCTTCAATGGCACTATCAACTTTTACAGCATATCTTTCGCCATTTATTTTATAATCTCTATAGTCAATACAATTTTCATAAGTTTTATTTTCATAAAAATCATATTGAACTTTATATACATATATTTCATTACTCTCACAAGGTGGTTCAGGAGCTTCTTTACAGCCATTTTCCATAAATAGGGAAGTGCAAGGTGTATATCTCTTAAATTTTTTAGTGGTCGGACACCAGTATGCATTTACAAAATACTCCACATTTTTTATTGTATAAGTAAAAGAGCAAGCAGCGTCATAAATAGAAGTTGTATCGTACAAATAAATAGTGTGGAACAATTCTTGATTGCACCAAGAATCAATTATGAGAGTATCTTCTGCGGATATCCATTTTGGTGATTTGGGTATTGCTTTTACAATAAAACTTCTAGTTCGTGCATCCTGGGAAATATCCTTTCCAACAATAGGTGGTATCCTCATAATTGCATTTCCTTGTTGGTCAGATTCGATTGTTTTTTCAGACTTATCAGATAGATCAAGAATATTGATGGAAGTGCTTAAAACACTTGACACATCTTCTTTGATTCCTGTTCCGTAATCAAAAATTCTTGTCATAAGCATAACTTTTAATTTTACTTCCTGATATTCTTTATTTGATTCGGTAAAAATAATATTAAAATCTTTTGAACCTTCTGGCATAGCATTTGTTGAATAAGAAAACCACCCACCACTTGGTGAGAATTTAGGATGTGTTTCATCTGAGCCCGATTTATTGACATTTGGGATATTTAGACTTTCGACTATTCCAAGAGGATAATAATTAGTATCAACTTTTATTCTATAAATATCATAATCTCCAGTTTTATTTGATGCAAAATACATATAACCGTCTTTACTCAAATATGGTGCTTCCTCGCTAAATTCGTCACTATTGATTTTATTATCTAATAAAACTGGAGTTGACCAACCATTCTGTGTTTTCCAAGAAATATAAATATCAGCAATTCTTTTGCCATAAGATCTCCTATCGCTACTGAATACAAGAACTTTACCATCGGGCGATAATGATGGTGTATCATCCCAATATTCTGAATTTATAGCATCAATACGTTTAACAGACCATTCACCATTAATATAAGTCATTTCATATATGTCATTATCATAAAAATTATTTTTGTATAGTCTGTTTGAAACAAAAACACCGCTTATTCCATTACAATCGTTGATAGGAAAAGCTGGAGATCCATCCATAGGAATAATTTTAGAATTTTCTGATATTTTTTGGTTGAGAGGATAGGGTAGTATTTCCATAGGTCCTACTATTCCATTTTTTAATTTTGAACTAACCATTATCCTACTTCTCGTGTTACTAAGTCCATTATTAGTTGTATACCATAATTCAAGATTTTTGCCCAAGTCTGTTTGTCTGAATGTTTGTGCGTATTCATCAAATTTAGTATTTATCTGAGAATAAATATTTAAAGATGAAAAAATTGAACTTATTACTATAAAATATTTAATATTAAACGCCAAATTTTTTATTATATCCATACTTTTATCCAAATTTATATTAATAATTTTACAATGGGAAACAAAGATCATAACATACAATAGGCAATCCATTAACTTGGGTATCATACTTTATATCATTAATCCATATAATACCGTAAAATGGATCTGGTTTGTCAACATATTGAATACTAAAGAGTATAACATCATTAATTCTAACTCCAGAAATTGACTTTGATTGCCATGCAATACTTCCAGAATTAAAAATTAGAGGTGTATAATCTGAAACCCAATTGCACGGATTATCAGTTACAGATGCTCGAGTTCGTGAATTCAAAGGGGCAGGCGGTCTTCCGAATGATGCCCAGTCACTTTCGAGTACACAAGTTCCATTAACTACATTTATTGATAGGAAAAATAAATCTCTATTAGGAGAATAAACTGGATTACCTTTTGTAATTTCATTAGTCTTTCTATTGAAAACAACAGCTTGCCTCCATTGATTATTAATATCGTATTGTTTAAAACAGTCATAATTGGGATGATAACAATTTGTATCAACAATACCAACAACTGGTATATCAAATCCACAAATTGACAAAACAGCATTAAACCTTGTAATTCCAGGACTATTTCCCCTTCCGTTTGGCCATACATTCCTGGAACTTGGTACAAAATGTATTGTAAAGGTTTTTACCTCTTGAGGATTTAAACTTTGGTTTATAGGTTCAATATAGAAAATACTATTATTAATAGATCCCGAAATATTAAGCGGACATTCACCGATGTTTCTTATTAAAAGTCGTTTTGTATTTAAATCTAATCCAACACATTGGTCAATTTGGTTATTAGTGGTTATTAATGAATTGTCTAAAGCATTTGAATCAATTTTGCAAATACCCTCACCAGCATAAACAGAAAGTTTAATATTAAGAAGCCCACAATCTTTGACACTATCATCACTTCTTATTTTTACACTATATACAACTGAATCAGTTATTAGACCTCTTTGTCTTGGTGAAACACGAACAGTCATTGGAGGAAGGGCTTTTCCACCTCCAATAAGAGTTGTTGGACCATTAATTATTTGCAATATTGAACTGT
>JAWABG010000117.1:0-1678 GCA_038884715.1 Candidatus Woesearchaeota archaeon
GAGCAATAGTATAGTCACGGATAGCATCAACATATCTGCCTAATTGCTCATTAGCATATCCACGATTTAAAAAAGAAAAGACATAAGAGGTATCTTGCTCTAAGGATTTAGTTATATCATCAATTGCTTGTTCATATTGAGATAATCCAAGACAAGCTAATCCTCTATTATAATATGTAAAGGCATCCTGCATTCCTAATTCTATTGCTTTGGTAAAATCTGCTTTTGCTTCTTCATTTTTTTCCAAACTAAGATAGGCATAACCACGATATGAGTATAATTTTGAATTAGGCTCAATTCTAATTGCTGAAGAGTAATCTCTTATTGCAGATGCCCAATATTCCTTTTTATATAATATCTCAGCCCTTAAAATATAAGCTTCCCGAAGATTTGTGTCAATTGTTATAGCTTGAGTCAATGCTACTAAAGAAGAATCTAACTTATCAATTTTCTTAAAGATTCTACCTTTGATTACGTATGCTTTTGGGTTAAACGGATCTAATTCAATTGATTTATTGATGATGGCTAAAGCACTATCATAATTATTATTTAACTCTAAATCGTATGATAAATTTGTATAAGCTCTTGAAATATAGAAAGTGATTTTATTATAATTCTTCGGAAAAAGATCACAAGCCTTTTGGTATTCAATTAATGATAAACTTGGATTGCGACTGCAAATATAAAAATGTCCTAATAAATTATGTAATTCTGATTTGATATCGTTCTTTTTTTCATTCTCTATTAAAGTTGAAAGGTCTTTTATTATATCATCTGAAAATTGTGTATTTCTACTAATTTGCTCTCTTAGGGAAAAGAAAACCGTTAAAAATCGAGATAGAGTTGAAGGTTGAGTTTTGTATAGATCTTCAAATATTTTTTCAGCTTCTAAATAAAAGTTAGTTTTCTGATTAATATTTGAGCAATTAAGTGCTTCAGTACATTTTAAGATAAATAAAAAAATCAACCCCTTCGGTTCATTCTGTAACTTGTAAGCACTTTCGAAATATACTTTTGCTATTGTTGTATCACCCTCATTTAGAGATTTGATAGCTTTTGAATAGAAATCTTCAGAATTTTGAGAATAAGAAATTAATGTAACAAAAATTAATGTTAATATAAAAATAAAAAACTTTTTATACATATTATATTGTTTATTTATTAAAAAATTCAATTGTTTGCTTTAATGCTTCTTTAAATCCTTTGCCAATTTCTCTTTTGTTAGATGAATATCCAAAAGTATGGCCTGTATTATTTATATATATAATGGATACATCATTATGATTTAAATTTGAAGTCAGAATATTCCTTTCGTATTTTGTTATTGTTAAATCCTCTTGCCCATATATTATTTGTAATGGTATTGATAAATTTTTGACGGAGTCAATGATAGAATATTTTTCAGCATTATTTTCAATATCAAGTAAATAATCTAAGTTCATTCTTAAAGTTTGATTTGTTTGATTAACTTGAAACTCTATATATCCATTTTTTTTCCAAATTTCTTTTTGCCTATCTGAATATCTGTCTAAATATGCAATAGGCGCCCAAGCAGATATTTTATCTATATTATCAAAAAACTTATTATAAATAAAAGCAATACCAGCTCCGAGCGAGTGACCTAATAAAAATATTTGACCATTCCATATTTTGTCTAGAACATCTCTTGTAATTAAAT
>JAWABG010000117.1:1688-5275 GCA_038884715.1 Candidatus Woesearchaeota archaeon
TGCAAATAACGGTTTTTAAATCCTCTATTTGTCTTGTAATAGTGTTCCTTGAAAATTTTTCAGCATCTTTGAAATAATAATTTCTATCTGGTTTGCCATTATAAGAAAAATCGAATATTAGTGATATTCCTACTTCTCTTGCTATCATTTTAGCTAATAAAGGGAAAAAGCCCCAATTACTCGAAGCTTTAAATCCATGAAGAATTATCGTGAGAGGTTTTTTATCTGTATTTTTATAATATAAAATACTTCCATCAATTGATATATCACTACCCTCTAAAATATGAAATGAATGTATGCTCATCTAATGTCTAACCTTTTGGAGGTGTCCACCCGGGTCGAACCCAACTTTTTAGCTCTATATTGATATTGCCAACATATACATTCATTTTAGCTTTTATAGGAACTCTTGCTTCATCATCACTAAACCAACCTTCGAAATAACCTGACAGTCCGTAAACTCCTTTCCATTTAGCTTCGCCATTAAAATATATCGTCCTAATAGGATAAGATATAGCAGATATTGTTGAGTTTTCGATTTTTGAACGGAAAGTAAGTATTGTTGGATCAACGTTTTTATCCATTATTGTTTGTATTGTTACTGTTCTATTCAATTTTGTGTATTTTCTTGCTAAAAAGAAAAGAGATAGACCGTCATTTGCTTTTTGCTTTAATTCGAATGTTTCATCAAAGTAACAATTGTTCTTTAAATACTTTTTCAATCGAAATGAGTTGTTCTTATAATCAGGTTTAATTTCCTGATAGTCCCAAGAATTATCCTCTTGCTTACTGTTTGAAACAAATTTATACGAAAACGAAACTGATTTATCGAACCAGCTTTGATAAATTGTATGTAGATCTACAAATGGTATACCTTTATAAGAATCTATATAAGCTTTTGCTTTATATACTTCCTTACCTTCGTAATTCTCAATTCCTTCCGTTACTATTTTTATTGATCCCAGCTTTATTCCTAAAAAATCTACTTCATAAAATAGTTCTTCACCGGGATAAACTACAAAGGACTCAGCTCGAAGATTACTAATATAAACAATCCAAGATAAAAAAATAACAAAAAAAATAACTCTTACATTACATGTTCTTTTCATCAGATTTAAATTAATTAAAATTAATAGATATTGACTTATTACTTATTTCCAACTTACTTTTTTCTTTTAGATGCAAGCATTTTTTCAGCTTCAGGAAAAAGTGTTATAGCTGTTTGCATTTGTTTATCATATATTGAAAGTATTTGAGTCATTTTATTTCTATCCCATATCGAACGGGCAAGGTATGCTTTTAATACAGTTTTATTATATTCCCAGTCAATTTTTGCTTGGTCTTCATTCCATTCAATTCCTTTAGATATTGCAAGTTTCTTGAAATCCTCCATTATTTCATCTGTAATTTTGAAATTCCTATAATAATCTTGGAAATTTGAATGGTATTTTTCTTTGACTTTTTTTCCTTCTGAATGCATAAAATTGTCTGCAAATATTAAATATAGATTTTTCTTACGTATCTCTACACTCAATTTTGTTATTGTGTCGTGCTTAACTATAAAATCGGGAGTTATACCCCCTCCTCCGAAAACTAACCTACCAGAACGAGTTTTATACAAAGGTAAGGAATCTATATGTATTGGCTTATAATCTTTTTTATTCTTATTCTCTTCATTAAGCTTCTCAACCTGTTTCCTTATTTTTTCAATTGGATTTTGCAAATATGAACCTTCCTCAAGTTCCAATCTTCCCACTAAATTCCTATATTTGTCCTTATCTTTGTATGGTCTCTGAATTGAGCGTCCGGATGGAGTATAATATTTGGAAATTGTTAGCCGGAAAGCAGAACCATCGCCAATTTCAAATTGTCTTTGAACTAATCCTTTCCCATAAGATGTCTCACCAACGATGATTCCTCTATCCAAATCTTGAATAGCTCCTGAAACAATTTCGCTTGCTGAAGCAGAACCAGCATCTATTAGAACTATTAGAGGATATTTTTCAAATTTTCCTCCGACATTAGATATGTATACTTCATCAAAAATTGGTTTTCTACCTTTTGTATATACTATTGTATCGCCTTGTGGTAAAAACTCATCTGCCATTAAAAATGCTTGATTCAAATAACCCCCAGGGTTTCCTCTTAAATCTAATATTATTTTCTTCATCCCTCTCTGTTTCAAACTTTCAAGTGAATCTACCATTTCCTGATGTGTTATTTGAGCAAATCTATTTACCTCAACATAACCAATATCAGTTCCATCAATTATAAATGCAGCATCGACACTATTAAGAGGTATCTTATCTCTAGTTATTGAAAAATGTATTAAGTCCGGTTCACCGTCTCTTTTGATACCAACCTCAACAACAGTTCCTTTGGGACCTTTTAACTTTTTAGGGACGTCCTCTCTATCCATTCCAACTGCGTTTTCACCATCAATTGTGATTATTTTATCTCCCGATTGTATCCCAAGTGCTTCGCTTGGACCTCCGGGTATAGCTGATATAATTATTATTGTATCTTCAATTATATCGAATTGTACCCCTATTCCTTCGAAGCTACCTTGAAAATCTTCTTGGACTCTTTTCATTGATTCTGCTGATATGTAAACCGAGTGAACATCTAATTCATTTAGCATCCCTTTGATTGCCGCTTCGACTAACTTTTCTGTGTCTACTTTATCCACATAATTTTTGAATATTGTATTTAAAACATAATCAAATTTTTTTTCTTGATTAATAATATTACTATTATCATCTGAGAATAATGGTTGTATAATAAATCCTACAGCTATACCGATAATAATTAGTAAACCAAAAAAAATACTTTTACGCATTTTTGCTCCAAAAATTTTTAAATTTCGTAAATTGTAACTTTTCATAATTATTTAATAAATTGACGTAGCATAAATTACAGTATTTTTATAAATCTTATTTTTGTCATTTATTAAATTTAAAAAAGGATATTGAAGTTGTTAATATAAACATAATAAAGTAAAGACTTAAATAATGATTTTAATGAAAACATCTTAACTTTACATTGTAATTGTTGCCATATTATTAATAATTGTATTGAATCAATATTTGGCTTGAAATTTGCTACAAAAACAATAAAAAATTGTGTAGACACTATGGAATTAAATCAAGCTATTAATAAATTTTTAGATTATTGCTCAGTAGAAAAAAGCTATTCTGATAAAACAATCAATAGCTACAAATTAGCATTAGAGCAATTTATTCAATATCTAGATGAAAATTATGATTACATCAGTGATGTTCTAACTATTGAATCTTGTCATATCCGCCCTTTTCTTGCTTGGCTTCATAATAAAAAATATAAAAATAGGTCAATAAGAATTAAAATTTCTGCTCTAAAATCCTTCTTTAAATTTCTTTTTAAAAGGAATTTTATTAATAAAAACCCTGCTTCAAATTTATCTATGCCAAAGTGCGAAAAGAAGCTCCCATCGTTTCTTTTAAAAAATGAAATTGAAGCTCTTATAACAAGCTTTGATGTAGACACACCCGAAGGAGCAAGGAATATTGCTTTAATTGAGCTACTATATAGTTCTGGATTACGAATAA
>JAWABG010000118.1:0-5141 GCA_038884715.1 Candidatus Woesearchaeota archaeon
TTTAAGTTAGAAATTAACTTCTTATATTCATTCTTATTTAATCCTTCAAGTACTGAAGATTTTGTATTGGAGTTTTTAAACAAGTTATAGTTCTCCTAGTTTATCAATAGCCTTCCGTATCATCTCAAAATTAATAGGAGCATAATCAGCTAAGAATTTTCCAGTATTGTGAGATAAATTTATTATCTGGTCGAATTGTACAATTAACTTATCTAAATTAATATAGTCAATTTCATCCATTACTGTTTCAATTTCATCTAACTGTTCTAATATCTGTGGCATATGATACTTAGCATAGGGATGTCTTTCCCAAGCTGACAAGCACGCTTCTCTAATTATCCTAATAATTTCAATATCATCAGGGAATTCTATTTCTATTAATTGGTCAACAACCTCCTCAACCTCTTCATCCATAAATGGAATGACCAATCCCGCATTTTGTAGGGTTTCCCATAAATCATCCTTAAAATCTTTCATTGAATAAGGATTGGTTTCATCTCGTGCTTCTTTAAATTTTTCAGCTAACTCCTGAGAATCAAACCCATTTTCGTATAAGAATACACGCAAACTCTCTTCATCACTAACCCCATGCTCATTTTTCCATTGAGTGAAAACATGTTTTATGTTATACCACACATCATAAATAGTATTCCGTAAAGCTTTCTCAACACGATCCGATTTATTTCCTGTTTGCCATTTCAGAATTAATCTGTAAACCCTTAAAATATCATCTTCGAGTGATTCATTTAGAATACACTCTTTCATTAACTGTTTCAATTTAGCAAATCTGTCAATCATAAGTCTTCCTTATCTTTTTCTTTATTTGCATTATAATACTGTTAAAATAATATATCTTGCTCCGCAGTAATAATCTTACCAGCATGACAAATTTCACCGATATACTTTGCATCCTTTAAATTTATCTTTTTATAATTATCATTTGCAAAAAAGTTATCAATTAATACTTTTAAAAACACAGGACTGCAAGACCTCTGAAACGTTCTGATTCCACTTGATGTAATACAAACTTGTATACAATTTTTGGATTTATATTAACAGTTTTCCTTATTATGTACTCTGTATCCATATACCATCTTTTTGTATCTATCATATCGAAAAATATTTTTTCAAAATCATGAGGGTACTTTTTTTAGTCAAGTAAAGCAACAACAAACTGATCTTTTAACGGTCTATCAATCTCGTAAATTAACATTGGGTTACTTCACAAAACATCCGTTGAAGCATCTTTTCCTAAAAATCTTAAAAATGGCTTTATTAGCTTGTATGCTTCTTTTAAACTAAAGTCTTTTCTTTCAGATAGAAACATATTAACAAGAATACGGCAAATTTTCTCAACATTTGCTTTTTCTCTTAAAAATTCAAAACCGTCTGCACCCCCAAGTGCTCTTACTTCAACATACGGATTTTCCTCATAATTTCTAAAAGTCATTGATACTTTGTGTTCAGCGTTTAACACCTGCGACCAAAATTTCTCAATAGAATAAGTAGAAAATATATCATCCTTATAAATTAAATCTTTTATACTTACTTTGTATCCATGATCTGTTTTATAAATATCTTTAATTTCTAAAAATGTTCCAAGCGTTCTACAACATTGATCTAGTTCTCGTTCTTTACTTCCAAATTTAAAAATTGCTCGCATACCTGTATACATTGCAGCTATAATTGAAAAAAACTGTGAATACCCTTTTTCTCTATAGTACAAATAATCTGTCTTTAACTTTTCTGTCAAATTTATTGATTCATGAGAAATTCCAATATGAAATCCTGTAGTTGCATCTCCATAAAATCCAGCTTCAGCTAATAAATTAAATGTTTTAGGAACAAATTTACAAAACTGTTCATAAGACATAGGGTTTGATACCAACTCAATCCCGGAACTTACAGAATTATCTTGTGTAAGAACCAGATCTGCTTTGGATGAATCAATGAAAGTCCATAAATCATCATCCATGATAGGTTCTTCTATAATTCTATAACCATCAAATTTTATAGACTCTCCGATCTTTAAATAATAAAGGCTTCTTGCTACTATTTTATCTAATTGGTCTGTATCTTGAGTATCAAGGTTAGGATATTCCTTATTTAGGTTAATATAACCCACTTTGACTAAACCTTCATCTTCCCAATAAATAATTAAAAAGAGTCTATTAAGACTTTTATCTAAATAATAGTATTCTTTTCTATTATCTTGAACACTGTCATGATACAAAATTACATCATTAAAATCAGTTATAGTAATGCCAAAATATTTCTCAATTTCTGCAAAACCATCTGTTATATCTTCCCACGGTTTTTTTGAATCCCATAAAATTTTAAATGATTCAAAATCCAGATAAGTATGACCAACTTCTATTTCAATTCCAAACTTCATACTTTCAAGATAAGAATCAACCTCTTTTTTTGATAATGCTTCTATTAAATAATGTTCAAAATTAATTAAACTCATTATCCTCTCTTAATCCTTATTTAACAGGGATTAAATAAATTCCTATCCCAGAATCAGAAAGTTTTACTCTTATCTTCCTTAAGTTAAACAATCTTGGAAACTTTGAATTTTTAAACATCGTCAATAAAAATTTCATTGTATGAAAATTCTTTGAATAATATTCAGATAGGAAAATATCTTGTGTGTGAAAATTGTACTCTCCTGTTATACAATTTTCAATGTCATGAATAGAATCCAGAACGTTTGAGTGTAAAGCTCCGTTTGAATCCCACAAAAAAGTTCTTCCTTTTTCATAATCAATTATAAATCGGAACCCATCAAGATTAACTACTTCTTTTTTTATTTTTGCAAGATCAGAAGGAGAAGGATTCTCATACACTGTTGTCCCTTGAATAGCCCATTTTGGCTTAACCTGACCCCAATATTCTTCTTGCACAAAATCATCTTTGTCAGTATAGTCTTCAGGGAAAAACTTTTTCATATAAGTATTATAGATACTTAGAATATATTTATCAGGAAAAATATTTTTAAATATTAAATATGTATAACTATAAATTATGTCACGTACAAGTCTATCATTATCAGAATAATTTTTTTGCTCATTAATTTCAGATTCTACTTGTGCAAGATATGCATTAAGATTATCTTGATTAGAAAAAATAGTTCTTATATTATTTTTAAAAATTGTTTTTTGTCTATATTTAATAATATACTTTACTGCAAAAAATAGTGTATTCTTATCTAAAAGAAATCTTTCAATTACTTTTTGTATATGAACAAATCTATTTGCATTTAATCCAATCCAATACGCACCATTATTAAGTATCTCTAAATGTCGTATCCAGTAATCAACGGGGATATTACTATTACAGTAATAACGAACAAACTGATCTTCACGGTTATTATTAATAAATACATCCATCATAGCTTCTGACACTTTTATATCTTCTGGAAGGTATTTAATGAATTCAGTTTTTTTGTATTTTTTTATAAAATCCATAATTTCTGGTGATGTATCAAAAAAATTTCTGGGTAAAGACCGGAAAAGATAAAGTAACGGTCTTGTCAAAGTAACTCTATACTTAGTTTTATCCTTGAAAATAGTTTCTGCGACAAACTGTCTATCTGGGCTAGAAAGACGCAAAAAAGGAGAAGATACATCTTTTAATCCTTTTATTATTTGATTTTTATACTTAGAGTTATAATAATCTAAGAAAGAATTCCTATCAAAATCTGTAAATAAAAAGTTAATAATATAATAAGGTTGAGATAATAGTGTTGCGAAAGCTGATGCATCAAGTTTTTCATTAAATTTTGGATATAACCTTATTATCTGGATGACATTATCTGTAGAAAATTTATCAGCCATTTTTATAAGGTTGTAAACTATATTATCTGGATCGTCTCCGAAAAACTCTTCAAGATAACGAGTTAAAAATCCGTTCGGAACACCCTCGTTTAGCATATAAAGAACCAAAGCTGTTTTATTTTCAAAAAGAATATCAGCAGCAAAACTTATTTCCTTACCATTAAATAATTTTCGTCTTAAATAGGAATAGAATCTTTCATCAGATGAAAATTCTTTCTCGGATACAAAATATCTTGGTAAAAAACTTGTGTTTTTTAAACAAAGAAATTCAAAAACTTGATCAAAATAATGAAATTCGTTTTCAGTTGAATTCAGTTTATCAAGTATTCTAATCAAAGAACTTATGTCAGTTTCATTATTATTTGCTTTTTCAAGATAATCTGTTAGGTATTTATCAAAATAAAAATTAATAAGAGTAACATAACTTCCATCCATAAAATCAGAAAATTTATTACTATACTCAGAAATCATATAATATCCATATTTTTCAAAAAGAAACCTAAGTATTTTAATATCAGTTATTTGTGGAAGATTTCTAAAGACAAACCTTCTCTGGTTTTCATCAGTGATAGAATCCAGCAATTGTTGTAATTTTTTCAAATCTGTTGTATCAAAATTTTTCAATCTTTTAGAAGAAACAAGAATACTTTTCATACCACGCTCTTTATAAAATTCATCTTTTTTTTGAAAATAAGCCGTTGGATGTGTTTTAGATTTTGTACCAATCTCTACATCAACTCCAACATTTAAATTACTAATGTAAGGATACAAAATTCTATATGCTTCTTTTACTGTAACCTCTCTTGGTTTTCTAAAAATTTGAGAAATCCCCATAGTAAGAATTCCCTTAACACCTTTTTTTGTTTGAAGTTGTTCAAAACCTTTGGCACCCCCTAAAGATCTTACTTCAATCCAACCATTTCTTATCCTCATGGTCTGGTATTTTTCCCCTTCAACTTGGCCTGAATTCCTGTTTGGAAAAAACCTATCAATATAATATTTAGTGTTTAAAATATTTTTGTACATTAAGTCATTAATTGGAATTACAAGAACATAATCATCCTTTGATTCCCCTGAAGGAATATCATCATCAGTACTCATTCCAAGTATTTCTTTATAATTACCAAACAACACAGTTGATTTAACAAAATCAGGAGCATATGTTCCATACATTCTATCCAGATCACCGACCTTATATTTTCCATAAGCATCTCTTCTGGTTGCCAATATAAAAGAAAAAACTCTAGAATATCCTATTGATTTATAATATAGATAGTCTCTTCTTATTTTAGTTACGATATC
>JAWABG010000119.1:0-5135 GCA_038884715.1 Candidatus Woesearchaeota archaeon
TCAAATATAGAAAAAGAAGATAAAAAATTTGCCTTTGAATTAATAAAAGGTACTATTAATCATAATAAAGAAATTGATGAACTTATAAAAATTGCTGCACCTGAATGGCCAATATCGCAAATTGCTGCTATAGACAGAACAGTTTTAAGAATGGGTGTTTTTGAGCTTTTATATATAAAAGAAATACCTCCAAAAGTTGCTATAAATGAAGCAATAGAACTTGCAAAAGCTTTTGGAGGAGAAAACTCAGGTAAGTTTGTAAATGGAGTTTTGGGTACTATTTATAGAAATAGCGATTTATACAAAGAAGATTCAAATGGAGAAAAACAAGAAAAAGATTCAGTAAAAGAAAATAAAAAATAGTTATGGAAAAAGATTTTTCAATTATAGAAAAAAGAATAGGTGTAGTTTTTAAAAACAAAGATTTAATAAAACAAGCTTTTGTTCATAAATCTTATATAAACGAAAATCGTGATTTTCCATTAAGTCATAATGAGCGTTTGGAGTTTCTAGGTGATGCTGTTTTAGAATTAGTTGTTACAGAATATCTTTATAGGAATTTTCCAAATCCAGAAGGTGAACTTACAAATTGGAGAAGTGCTTTAGTAAAAGGAGAGTCTTTGTCTAAAGAAGCTAAAAGACTTGGTTTTAATGAATTTTTGTATCTGTCTCGCGGTGAATCAAAGGGCTCTGAAAGAGCAAGAAATATAATTTTAGCAAATTGTTTTGAAGCAGTTATTGGTGCAATATACGAAGATCAAGGTTATGAGAATGCAAAAAAATTTATAGATAAAAATATAATAGTAAAACTTGATAAAATTTTAGAAAATAGTCTCCATGTTGATCCAAAATCAAGATTTCAAGAATTAACTCAAGAAAAAATTGGAGCAACTCCAAGATATGATGTTTTAGAAGAGGATGGACCTGATCATAATAAACATTTTGTTGTAGGTGTTTTTGTTAATGGAGAAGAATACGGCAGAGGTGAGGGTTCATCTAAACAACAAGCAGCTATTAATGCAGCAGAGAATGCTCTTAAAAAAGGTTTTTAATTTTTATGTATTTGAAAAAAATTTCTATACAAGGTTTTAAGTCTTTCGCAAGAAAGACTTGTTTAGATTTTGATCAAGGAATTACTGGTGTTGTTGGTCCTAATGGTTCTGGAAAATCAAATGTATCTGATGCTATAAAATGGGTTTTAGGTGAACAATCAATGAAGAATCTTCGTTCAAAAAAATCAGAGGATGTTATTTTCTCTGGTTCTGAAAAAGCATCAAAAGCTAGTATGGCCGAGGTTTCTTTAGATTTAGATAATTCAAATAAAGTAGTTCCAATAGATTTTACAGATGTAACAATAACACGAAGAGTTTATCGTTCTGGAGAATCTGAATATCTCTTAAATGGTGCAAAAGCTCGTCTTATGGATATAACAGAAATTCTTTCTAAATCTGGTTTTGGTCGTTCTACTTATACTGTTATAGGACAAGGTATGGTTGATAAACTTATAACACAAACTGCAGAAGAAAGAAGAGAGTTATTTCAAGATGCATCCGGTGTTAAGCATTTTTATTTAAAAAGAGATCAAGCTTTAAAAAAGTTTAAAGAGACAAAAGAAAATATTATAAGAGTCTCAGATGTTTTAAGAGAAATAAAACCACGTTTAAATAGTTTAGAAAGACAACAAAAAGAAGCTGAGGAAAGAAAGATTATAACAAGTAAGGTTTTAGATCTTCAAAAAAAATACTATGGTTCAGAGCTTTTTGATATTGAAAATAGTTTAAATGAAAATGAAAAAAAGTTTTTAGAAATACAAAAAGAATATAAAAATGTTCAGTCAGAAGTTGCTTTAATTACAGATAAACTTGAAAAAAGAAATCAAGATTCTCAGAAAGATTTTTTATATAGCAAAGAAAAAGAATTAGATAATTTAGAATCAGAAATTCAAAACCTTCAAGATGAACTTTTTAATCAGGTAAAGAAAAATGCCTTACTTGTTGAAAGAAAAAAATATTTTTCAGATAATCTTCCAAAACTTGAGGGTGAGTTTAAAAAAATATCAGAGATTATTTTTGAAAAAGAGAATCAAATAAAAAATATTAAAGAAAAACAATCAAATTTAAAATTAGAACTTGAAGAATTAATAATAAGTAAAAATGATATAGAGAAAGATTCTCAAAAAAAGGTCGAACCTAAACAAATAATAAATTCAATAAAAAATTCTTTAGAGAAAATTTTATCTGAAATTAAAAGTGGTTTAAGTAATAGTATTATTTATAAAAGTATTGAAAACTTGATAGTATATATTAAAAAAAATCACACTGATAATCTTGAAGATAGTGTTACAGAACATATAAAAATAGAATTAAAAATAGATAAAATTAAATCAGAAATTGATTCTTGGGATAAACTTATTTCAGAAGCTTTTCAGGTTATTGCAGTACAAAAAGAAAAGAAAGATTTATTAGAAAAAGAAATAAATGAAGCTAAAAATTACTTAAAACAGGATAATTTAAAAAACAATAATTTAAATATTGAAGAACAGATTAATGATTTAAGAAATAAAAAAGATGAAATAAAAAAAGAAATAGAAATTATAAAAGCTAAATCACAAGAAAAAGAAAACGAATTTTTTGAAATTGAAAAATCTTATAGAGAAAAAAGGGATTTAGAGTCAAGCTATAAAGACGAAATGACAAGAGTTGAGATAGAGCTTGCAAGACTAAAAACTAGAAAAGAAGACATAAAAGAAGAATTGATAGAATTAAATATAAAAGAAGATTTTTTAGAAAAATCTAATATTGAGGAGAAAGAACGTCAGCAAATTTTAAAAGATATAAATTCTTTACGGCATAAACTTGAATATATGGGAGGGGCAATAAGCAAAGAATATGAAAATGAATATGAAGAAGTCAAAAAAAGATATGAATTTTTAATTTCTCAATCAGAAGATCTTGAAGAAGCTATAAAAAATACAAAAAAAGTTGTAACAGAATTAGAAGAAAAAATTAGCGAACAATTTCATAAGAATTTTGAAAAAATATCTCAAAAATTTAATTACTATTTTGGAAAACTTTTTGGTGGCGGTAGTGCAAAACTTATTTTAAGAGAAGGGGAAAATGAAGAAGAGATGGTAATTGATATACAAGCAATACCTCCAGGGAAAAGAATGCATACTTTAAATACATTATCCGGAGGAGAAAAATCTTTAACTTCAGTTGCTCTTCTTTTTGCAATTTTTTCTGTTAATCCAACTCCATTTTGTGTTTTAGATGAAGTTGACGCTGCTCTTGATGAGTCTAATACTATGCGTTTTGCAGAATTACTTTTTGAGCTGTCTACAAAAACTCAATTTATAGTAGTTACTCACAATAGAGAAACAATGAAAAAGGCTAAAAACCTTTATGGCGTAACTATGGATGAGTCTAAAATTTCTAAAGTTCTTTCATTAAGGCTTGAGGATGCGCAGAAATACTCTAAATAAGAGAATAGGTATTTTATTATGATTATTTCTATTATAATTACAATTTTTTTTATTATCTTCTTTGTTGTTTTTTATGAGAGGTATAATATAAAAAAAATTAGAGACAATTCTTGGAGAGAAGCTGAAAAGTTAATGATTTTATCTTCTCAAAGTGACCCTCTTTGGAATAAAGAAACTATTATAAATTTTACTAAAAACGTTTTTAATGCGTATTATTCTGCTTGGGCTACATTAAACCCAAAAATTTTAGAAAATCTACTGTCAGAATCTTTTTATAAGAAAACAGTTTTAGAAATGAGCGTTGTAAGTAGTCTTGGAAGAAGATATATTTTAAATTTAAAAAGTGATATAAAAATAAGTATTGTAGAAGCAAAAGATGTTCAGGGTAATTTGGGAGATATTTTTACTGCAGAAATTGAGTATTCTAAAATTTCTGGAAGTATTTTTAAGCCTCAAAGAACTTTAAGAGATAATAAAAAAATATTTTCTTCAAAAAATACAGAATATTGGAGATTTGTAAGAGAGGATTCAGGTTGGAAATTAAGTAAAATTTGGACAGATTATTTTATTAGACCTAATGTTGGAACTCCATTACTAGTTGAAGAGATACAAAAATTTTCTGATGACAATGGATTTTTTTATGACCCAGATTTTGGAGATATAATGTTACCAGATAAGGGAATTCTTTTTAATAAATATAGGTTTAGTAGAAAAGTTTCTAATCATACAATTGGCATGTGGGATAATAAAATTTTAGAATTTTATATGTATTATGGTTGTGATGGTAATGATGATAATAAAACTTGTAGAAATTATATAGTTTCTCAAGCAATTCTACCTAAAAGATATAATAATATGATTATTGAATCAAAAAACAGCGATTTATCTACTTTTAGTAACATAGGAACTCCTTTAGAAAAAATAGAAACAGAAAGTGTTGAATTTAATAAAAAGTTCAGTGTTTATAGAAGTAAAGATGATAGGGTAAACATATTAGAACTTTTACCTCCTAATTTTATGGAACATCTTTTAAGTATCAATTTTCCTTTATACATAGAAATTGCAGATAATGTTTTGTATGTGTGTTCAAATAATTTATTAAGTATTTCTTTATTATCATTAAAAAACATTCCTAATTTACCAGCAAATTATGATTTTAAAAATAATGTAAATTATAACGATATGCTTAAAATTCTTTGTTGGGCTTTTGATGAAATGAAGATGTAGAAAGTTGACATTTTTATTAATTTGAAGTAAAATCTCACTATTGAAAAATTAGAAAAGAAAGAAGGAAAAACAAGTTATGTTAGTAATCAGATTAAGAAGAACAGGACGAACAAAAAAACCAAATTTTCGTGTTGTTGTAGCCGAAAAAGATATGCCAATTTATGGTAGATTTGTTGATATTATCGGCAATATTGATTTATTATCCAACCCTAAAGTTATTAATATTAATAAAGATAAAGCATTGGATTGGATTAAAAAAGGAGCTCAACCTTCCGAAACAGTTGCTCGTTTAATGGTTAAAGCAGGAATTCTTAAAAAGGAAGATTTAAATTGGAAACCTGATAAAAAATCCAAAAAGAAAAAAGATGAAGGTAAAGTTGAAGAAAAACCTACAGTAGCTCCATCTGATAATGAAGAAAAAGAATCA
>JAWABG010000120.1:0-5129 GCA_038884715.1 Candidatus Woesearchaeota archaeon
TAATGAACTAAAACATACATATCATCAAAAACATTTACGTTCTTAGAATTAGATTTCCTAGTTACTAATATCTCTCTATCAGTATATTTTCTTATTTTTTTGGTGATATCATTAACCCACTGTGTTTGATTAATGCCATTAATCATACATACATAAGGACTAGGTTCGAATACTATTATTTTTGTGCCCTTATGTTTTTCATAATTCATATTAATTGATAATTTTCTATATCTATCGTCTGGAATATTTTCTATAAAAAAATTTAAAAATCTATTATTTTTACAAATTCTGTAATAATTGTTTTTTTCAATATCATTTTTAATAAAACCATGATCAACATAATAAAAATCTTTATTTATTGATTCTAAATACTTCATGCCATCATAACAATTTCTCAATACACCATAAAAAAATCCCGATTCATTGATATTTTTTATTTCTGAAATATTTTTATTTATTAAATCAAAACCGTTTATAAAATATTTTGAAATTTCTATTGATAATGGATGATTTGTATAATAAAAATATTTTTTTTGCATTATTTTTTGCCCAAATATTTTTTGTTAAATTTATTTCGCATTGGATACAAATAATCATAAACTTTTTTAAACAACCCTTCTGAGTAATTCATAAATTGCATATTTAGCATATTCTTTAAGTAAAATTCTAAATCACTGCACTGAACCATCATTTCAGGATCTGTCCAAAAAACATTTTCTTTTTCACTACCTGTTTGTCCTGTAAAATCAACAATTATTTGCACAGGTAACTTTTTTTGATTATAACCATGTACCTTCTTAGGTTTATATTCATAAGAACTATCTAAACCAAACAATTTAAATTTATAAAAACCTAAAACATTTAACATCATTATTCCCCTAGTCATTGACGTACTACCACCAATTATTGGTGGTGATTGTATTGATAATTCTTCAAATAATTTGTCTTCTCCTGCATTAACTAAAACATGATACAAAAAAATCTTTGAATTTTTTCTATGAAGTATTTTGATAACTTCTGGATCACATTGAGATGCTACAAAATAAGTAACATCTTTATGAGCTCTTTCTGCATATGAAGGAACATGATCTCTAGGATCTAAATATATACAACCAAAAGGTATTACATTGTTTTCTATCATATAATCATGAGAAGTTTTCGAAACAAAAACATAATGATTATCATTGTTTCTGTATTGCAATATTTCATCAAATATATATTTCTTTTTATAAGAAGGTGCACCAGCTACTAAATACGCAACACCTTCATGAATTTCACAAGGTTGAATTTCTGGTATATTCATTAATCTACAATATTCAATATTTTTTCTTATGTTATCCAATATTTTTTCATTTGGTAAAGAATTTTTTGTTTTTAAACCAATATTATTGGTTTGTATATTGTCATCTGTTTCTTGTAATGTTATGGTTTCAGCAACTATGCCAGTTACAACATAATATTTTTCTATTATTTTGCCATTTTCATACAAATAATCAGATTCGGGAGAAACCAAATGAACAATATTTTCCACAGCTAAATTAGAAGATTTTTCTAATAATTCAGAATTTGTTGTCTTAAAATATCTATCTAAAATATTGCATTTGGAATTACCGAATAATTCTAAATACCTTTTAATCAAAATTGAATTTTCAATATTGTGAATCAATGTTACTTCTATATCTTTTAATAATTCTGAATTTTTTAAGTTTTCACAATTATCAATATCATAAAAATAATACTCAATGGAATTAGAATCTTGAAATTTTTCTTCATATATTTTTAATAAATCATTATTAGAAATAATAATATATTGAATTTTTGTTTTTCCATCATAAAAACTCTCTAATAGAGAAGAAATTCTACTTGAAAATTCTACATCTTTAGCACAAATTTCAATAAAACCATAGGGTTTTACTAAATTTAATAAATAAAATAAAAATTTGTTTATCATTATTAGAATAATCCTCTGAACTACAAATTATTTTATAATATATATAATTTATTTTCAACCATCTTTTAAATGTAGTATATTATAATCTACCATACACTTTTACTAAACCAAAATTCATATTAAGATCAGCACCATTTATAAATATTTCTATGCCTTCCAATTTTGTACCAACACTTGTAGAATACAAATTTCTTCCTACAGTTTTTCTATATAATTCGATACCTACACCTGCTATCCATCTCATTTCTGAAATCCATGATGTTGCAGCTGAAGCTATGTTCAAATTATTTGGTGAAAATAATCTTATAAAACCTGAAGCAGCTCTTCTTCTTTTTGTAGAACCTCCGTTGTCAAGATTACCTGTTATTTCTGTTTGATTTACAGATAAAAGATTAGAACTTATCAATGTATCATTAAAAGTTATATTATGAAATCTATATAAATTACCTGTAGAAATCCATGTTCCATTAATTCTAAGTCTAAAGGCTAATGCTGCATTAGATGCGGATGGTGCTATATTAAACATGGTTATATAAATTTCATTATAAGCAGATAAATCTGAATTAATCAATAATGTTCCAGGAGAATCAACAAAATTTCTTTGTGCGATTAATCTAAAATTACTTTCAACGAATGTTGTTCCCAAAGAACTTATAATCAAAACACCATTAGAGCTAGTTCTTACATCAATAGATCCTGCACCTTGAACTCTTCTTTGAATTATTTCACTACCACTAATAGTTGTTATTATATTTGTACCTGTGCCTAGTGAACTTAAAGTTAAAGAAGTATTTGCAGCAGATATTACTATACTATTCGCTAATGCAGATACTTCAATAATACCACCACCAGTTAAACCGCGTATTCTGAGTTCATTTCTGTTACCAGTACCAGCTGATACTGCTAGACCAAGTGATACACCGCCAAGTGATGATGTTTCAATTGTAGCTCTTGCAGCAGATATTTTTACATCATAACCAAGTAGTGATATTTCCGTTATTCCGGAACCAATAAATTTTCTAAAGTGAATTTCTCTAGAAGAAGTACCAATTACATTACTTAAACCATTTCCAAAAGAAGAAACAGACACATCTTGATTTATTATTTTTTCTTGAGTTATTACTTTGAAAGGTGATTTTATTTTATCTTCTTTAATAATTAAAGGTGTAGATATATCTTTGCCACTTCCATTGGTTATATTTTTTATTATTATATTTCCGCCTGGTAGTATTCTTTTGCCTATAACTTTAGCCATTTTTAATTATAATATGTTTACTATTGCGCTTTTATTATTTATTCTAATAGAATTCAAAAATAAATATAAATTTTGCTATTAAAAAATATTTGTTTTTTTTTTTAAAAATGCTAACATTCTAATTATGATAATAGGCGTAAATTCATATATAAATTCAGACTTGAGAAAACAACAACATTTAATACAATTAGAATGGTTAAAAAATTTATCTTCAATTGTATTTTTAATCTATAGGGACGATTATTTAACTGATTATGATTATAATTCAAAATTTATTGTAAAAACAAGAAATTATAATAATGCTAAATGTGATCCATCGGATGGAAGAAACATAATTCTAGAATATTTTTATTCAAGTAATCATGATTGGTTATTGTTGTTAGATGATGATGTTATTATTGATAATTCCAAATCATACATAAAATTTGAAGAATTTGAAAAAAATCTTTCTGATGGCATGCCTGAATTTTTTACATTTAATCAACCAAATTTACCAGGTATAGGCGGTTGGAAAAATTTAAATTATATTACTGATAAATGCTATTGGTTTAAGTCAATATCGCCTTCTTCCGTGAGAGGTTCAAGTGGTATAATTATAAGAAATTATTACAAAAAATATAAATTAAAATTGTGGTTTGATAGAGATTTGCCATGTGCTGAAGATATTGATTTTGGTTGTAATTATATCAATACTTTTAAAAGAAAAATATATATATTCAAAAATATCACTATTAATCATTTAGGAGAAATCAATTCTGCATATTTTAAAAATAATACTGTTGAATACAGAAGAAATTTAGGTTATATTGGTAAAGATATGATAAGCAAAAAATATCCTATATTTTCTTTTGAAAATAATATTTTGTCTTGTACAGAAAAATTAGTAGGTAAATCAAATATATATTTTAACTTAAATTCCTTATTTAATTAATGTTTTGTTAATTAATATAACTTATATTCTACCATATACTTTCATCAAACCAGTATCTATAAAAGTGTTTGCGCCATCAATATATATTTCGATTCCTTCAAATTTTGTTCCAGTATTTGTTGAATATAAATTTCTTCCCACTGTTTTTTTATAAATTTCTTCGCCTATAGAACTTATCCATCTAGCTTCTGAAATCCAGGTAGTACCCGCAGAAACCATATTTAAAGTATTGGGAGAAAATATTCTTATATAACCTGATGTAGACCTTCTTCTCTTAGTAGACCCTCCATTTTCTAAATTTCCTGTAATTAATGTTTGATTATGCTGTACAAAATTAGAAGACACTTCAACATCTTTTATAACCAACGTATTATATCTATATAAATTACCTGTTGTAACTAATAGACCATTAATTTTCATTCGAAAAGCTAATGGTGCGTTGGATGATTGTGGTGCAATATTAAAGAATGTAATATAAACTTCATTATAAGCTGACAAATTAGTACCAATAACCAAAACGCCTGGTGATGTATTAAAATTTCTCTGCATTATTAATTTAAAATTACTTTCAATAAAACTAGTATCTAAAGAACTAACTATTAAAACACCATTAGAGCTAGTTCTTACATCAATAGATCCTGCACCTTGAATTCTTCTTTGAATTATTTCACTACCACTAATAGTTGTTATTATATCTGTACCTGTGCCTAAAGAGCTCAAATTTAAGTTCACAATATTTGCGGCAGATACAATTATTCGTCCATCTGTTGCAGCAGATACTTCAACTATACCACCACCAGTAAATGTTCTAGTATGAATTTCTGAATTAGCAGAAATAGCTAAGATTGGATTAATGCCACCGCCAAATGCTGAATTGGTTATGTTTTGTGTAAATGATGCAGCAGATATTACTATACTATTCGCTAATGCAGATACTTCAATAATACCACCACCAGTTAAACCGCGTATTCTGAGTTCATTTCTGTTACCAG
>JAWABG010000121.1:0-5122 GCA_038884715.1 Candidatus Woesearchaeota archaeon
ACAATTTATTTAAGAGTGAATATCGTTCTCTTATTTTCTGTGTTCTTTTAAAATTTCCTACATTCTTCAGATTTAGTATTGTTGTAGTTTTAAATAGTTCACGTTCAAATGTTTTCTCAACTGTGATTGTTGAATAATCAATTACCTCAAAATTTTTAAGTATTTCGCTAATTGTTTTATTTTTGTATTCAAGATAAACTCTTACTTTATAATATCCAGGTTCAGTTAAAGGATCTATGTCAAACAGTAATTCTTCTGTTTTATCTTTCAAAGGGGCTATACTAGTATTATATTCTTTATAAAAGACAGGGCTCTCAAGAATTACCTTTAAATCTTTAACGTCGAGAGCATTCCTATTTTTAAATATTAATGTAATGGCAGTTCTTTCTCTTGGATCAATACTATTTTCCATCCTTATATCTAAACTAATTGCAGGATCATAAACACCAATAATAGGACTATAAGTTTTTAGATAAAGAAAAACAGTTGTATCAATGAATTTTTCATCAGATCTTTCAATTGTTCTGATTGGTACAAGATACGGACCTGTTCTTGTATCACTCCTTGGTTGAATTTCCAAAGTGAAATTAATCTGACCTCTTGCAGGTATTTCCAAGAAAACAGGATCTGTTTTTGTCAAAAAACTAGGATCAATTGAATAAATAGTATACCCTTCTGTAATATCTTTATTATTATAAATTGTAAATTGATATTTTGCTGTTTCGTCAGGATAAATTGTATCAGAAATAGAGTTATATACTATATCGAAATCTACTGCATAAACGTAATTTAGAAGTACAAAAAAAATTAATAATGACATTAATAGTGTAAGTTTTTTCATCAATATTCCTCCATCTTTAATATTTACACCCTCTTCTCTTTAAATATTTTTCTATTAAGCAGAGGTAAAAAAATAATTCATAGTAACTTAACTACTAATTCTCATTATTATTTTAAAAACTCTTATCTAAAAAAGTAAATTATTAATTATATTAAGTAATATCAAGCAGATAATTATTAAGCAATATAATTGTTAGACTAATTAGTTAATACAACATTATACAACATTATTGTAAACTACCGCAATTATTAAATAGTATCAAAATTTCCTTGTTAGAATTAATAATTAAATTAAATGATTGTCTCTTAACTAAAATGACTTATCTTGTCGCCGTTTTAGGAGCAGGTAAAGGAACATGGGCTCATTTATTAAAAATGATTAGAAAGGGAGTTTTTGAGAAGTGCTTCTTAATAACAAATGAGTTCGGCAGAGATAAATTTAATGAGCCAAATTGTGAATTAATTGTGGTAGATTTTAATAAACCAAGCTCACTTCTCGCATGCGATATTAAAAAAAAGTTAGAAGGTAAAATATTTGATACAGAAGTCGGATTTAATATGATTTCAGGAACAGGTTCTGAACATATGGCAACTCTTGCTGCATTATTAAAATTAGGACTGGGTATTAGGTTAATTGATATGGAGAATGATGAGTTACAAGAACTTTAATTACTAATTGAATTAATTACTATATAAATAAATTAATAAATAATCAAAGATAATCATAAAGAAAATCATAACGAAAACGCAAAATTCATTTAATTCAATATTTAATAGTATATTAATTAATTTGTATATAATTTGTATATATTTAATAGTATATATAACTAGTACATTATTATTCTTATTTGAATATTTTTAATAATTTTTGATACTTTATTTATTAAGAAAAAAATAAAGGCATAACGTAAAAAATAATTTAATGGACTATTCCATACCACCCTAATCTGGTTTTTTCTGTTGCTCTTAGTAATTCTTCATTCTTACCCTCGACAAATAAACAGTTGCCTGAATATTCAACTCTCGTTATATTAGATGAACGAATAAATATTATTGCTCTATCTGGTCTTGATGCACAAGAAACAATTATTGGTCTATTTTCACAATACTGTGTTTTTTCTGTGCACGCAGCTATAGGAGTTATGCCATAAACGTCTGTTAAACTCCTGGATAATGTGGCACTTGCTAAGGCAATATTTGTGAGATTTGAATCTCTTGGATCAAATACTATATACGCTTCTTTATGTCTAGATGTAAGGAATGTAAAATTGTTTAGATTATAAATTATATTAATATCTTCTACTTCTCTCGGGCCATAGTATAATTCTAAATAATATTCATAATTATGGATTTTTACAGTTGATGTCCAAAATCTTCCTTCTTTAATAAAAGCCACGCCGTTATACTCGTATCTGTCGGTTTCATTAATTTTATTTATTATGATATTATTTTCTTCACTAATCTTATCAGATACCTCTTTATCTAGAAAAAAAAATTTTTTAAAAAATATATTATTTCTAAATATTAGTCCTAGTGATATAACAAATATAACAACCACGATTATAACTAAAATTCTCATAATAAAAATTGGTATATTATACAATTTCTTTTTTTTAGTTTTATGTCCTTTAACCACTTATAACACCATAATATCTATATAACAAGATATCTCTTATTCTGCCTAAATCATTTCTTTCTGCGTTTATAACCACACAGT
Organism: Candidatus Woesearchaeota archaeon; assembly: GCA_038884715.1. Lineage (GTDB taxonomy): Archaea > Nanobdellota > Nanobdellia > Woesearchaeales > UBA9642 > JAWABG01. The sequence continues at coordinate 2,558 of JAWABG010000121.1, forward strand.
AACCTTCTTGAGTAATTTTTGTCTCTAAATTAATCCTGAAATATAATACCGGAGTTACTAATGTTGCATTTGAGCAATCAATAACAGGTAAACTGTACTGTTTATCTTCTGTTATAACTGCTCGAACTATTGGTTTTTCTAAGTACTTCTGAAGGTCAAAAGTAATCAAGTCAATATTTTGTAGATCTGTAGTATTTTGCCTCGGATCAAAAGTTGTAATGATAAATTGTGAATCTTTTAATAGGTTGATAATGTTTTGTGAAATATTAATATTTTCGACTTCTGTTGGAAAGTTGTAGAACAAAATATTTTGTTTATTTATCCTGGTTTCATAATAAGGAATTGTTGTATCAGGAAAATATCCTATATTAAATTTAAAATTATTATATTTATTATTTGTATTACGATCATTACCAATAATTATTGCAAAAATACTTAAAATCATAATTAGAGATATAAATATTGTTATAAATATAGAACCCCACTTTGTTTGTTTTTTCTTTGGCATTAAATAGAAAAAATTAATATGATTTAAAAAGTTTTCTTAAGATTTTTTTAAAAAATAGTAAACCTTAAATAAGATTTTGAATTATACTTTTATATATGGAACCACTTTATATTAATGATTGTTATTTAAGAGAGTTTGAGACAACAGTAAAATTAGTAAACGGTCTATACATTATTCTAGATAATACTGCTTTTTATCCTGAATCAGGTGGTCAACCAAGCGATACAGGAAAACTTATTACTATAGATAGTCAAGAATTTGATGTTGTTTTTGTGAAAAAAACAAACTACGGAATCAGTCATGAGGTCAATATTGAAGGATTAAAATTAGGTGAAAAAGTAAAAGGTATTATTGATTGGCAAAGAAGATATAAGTTCATGAGATACCACACTGCAGCGCATATTTTAAGTGCGTTAATTCATAATGAGACAAATGCAGAGATTACCGGCAATCAATTAAAAGAGAACGAAGCCAGAATAGATTTTAGTCTTGAAAATTTTGATAGAAATTTAATGATGTCTTATGAGGAAAAGGCGAATAATATTATTAATAGAGAACTTCCAGTAAAATTAAGTATTTTAACTAGAGAAGAAGCTTTTAAAATTCCTAGCTTAGTGAAATTAAGAAAATTTTTACCTCAAAATATTCAGGAAATAAGAATTGTTAATATTGAAGGTTTTGATATTCAAGCATGCGGTGGTACACACGTTTCTAACACTAAAGAGATTGGAAAAATCAAAATTACTGACCTCGAGAATAAGGGAAAAGATAGAAAGAGAATATATTTTTGTCTTAAAGATTGACTTATATTTAAAAGAAAAAATTAAATACAATTTAAATTTTTTAAATATAGATTAGAAAATTGAAACTAGAAACCTTTTTATAGTAGTAGACTATTTAGTAGACTATTTGTATAATAAATAAAGTTAAGTAGAATTAAGGTGGTGGTATTAATGGATGTTGAAAAACTCAAGAAAATTAATGAAATGTCTAAAGAGTTTAAGAAATTTGGTTTTTCTGATGATTCGTTGGGTGCAATTAAAGATGTGGGTAAAATCTACGCAAATAAGGAAGAACATGATTTTATTGATTTAACACCAGAAAAAAAGGATGTTGAATTGGACAAATCAAATGAAGTTAATCCAGAAATCTTCAAAGAAGTAAGTAGTGATTATGATCAGCATAGCATAGAAAGTCGAGAATTGGAAAACCTTAAGAAAAAACTCACAGTAATAGAACAATTTAAAGTGGAACAAACTGAAAAAATGCAACAATTTTCAGCTCAAATTGATGAAATGAAAAACGAGTTTATTATATTAAATAACAAAATTCAAGAATTAACAAATAGTATTAGAGAAGCTATGATAGTTGAACGAGTTGAGCATGAAGCTATAAAAGAAGAATCAAGACATCAAGAAAAAAATGGTAAAGACCAAAAACCCGGTCAATACAATGAAAGAATCGGAAATTATAATTCTGAAGATGTTTCAATAGAAAAAATGTTCTATTATGGAAACAGATAATAATTATAATAATAATTAAATAATTATAATAATAATTATTACATAATATCTTATCTCTTGATAATCTATACAGAAATGTATATTAAATGTGTATATCAAATGTTAAATATGTATATTAAATGTTGATTTTCAAATTTAGGTTATGAAATTAAGATTATATAATATACTATATACTTATCCTGTATATCCTGTACTTTTTTGTAGTTTTTATTTATATTATTTTATTAATTATCTTATATAAATATTTATTAAAATTATTATTGAATTATTTAATTAATATTTTTATTAATTGGCTTAATAAAAAGATTGTTTTTTTCTATTTCTTAAACTGTCTGAATAAATGTTTTGGGATGTTTAAACTACCAACATAACCACAACTCAGGCATTTATAAGTTCCTTCTATCGAAATATTTTCAAGTTTTGTGCTTCTACACCTCGGACAAAATATTAATTTCATTAAAATTGAACCTAATCAGATAAGCTTTAATATTTTTCGGAAATAAATATGAAGATTGTTGATTTTTTATTTAATTT
>JAWABG010000122.1:0-916 GCA_038884715.1 Candidatus Woesearchaeota archaeon
TCCACTTACAAAAGTTTCTGTCTTATTGGTTTTTGTGAAATTATAGTTATTATATTTTCTTTTTTAAAGTACCTACTAGGATTAAGTTTATCTCCTTTTTGGAGTATCTTCTTTTTCCCGATAAGCGTATGTATTTCAATATTAATTATGAAAATTTCTCTTAGAAAGGTAGACTTAACTTTACTAGATTATCTAACGCTCCTAACACTTCCCTTTCTTCTTAGAACGATTTGCAGAATGTTAGGTGTTATGTTCTTCATTGTACCTCTTCTATCTAAGTTACTAACTTTATTTAGCTTTATTCTCATTGGGTTTTATCTATATAAGTTAAATGAAAAGTACAAACTAGGCGATACATTAGGTATTTTTTTATGTATAATATTTATATTATTTATATCTTAATAAAAGGAGTAAGCTATGGATATTAATAATTTAACTATAATTATTACATTAATTAACTTGATTATTTTTATTGCTATTCCTATTGGTGTAGTTATTTTTATAGTAAAAATAGTGAAAAACCAAAAAAAGATAGCGAGTGATATAGCATTGTTAAATAGCAGACTAGATAAATTAGAGAATAAGTAATTTAAAATTAACGTTTTTGTAAGGAATCCAGTATTTTCATCAATAATCATAGGGGGAAAAATGAGAAGGTTGTATATGGAGTATGTTAGTAGAAATCATAGTAAAGTTACTTTGCTTGTAGCATAGGTAATGTTTCAAAAGAGACTATTCAGAAATACATTGAAAGTCAAGGTTAAAACAAGCTTACATTCACTACCCTTGGATAGTGGTTTTACGTCTAATTTTATAAACCAGACTATGAAGAGGTTATTGGATTGTTAAACAATGATGAATTTATCATAAAAACCACTATTAGTTCATGTTTTACTTCAAGATTAAACTACAATCA
>JAWABG010000122.1:926-5103 GCA_038884715.1 Candidatus Woesearchaeota archaeon
CATACCTTTGTCATACTTTAAAGGGGAGAATTTTGTACCAATTTCAAGTGTAGAAACTAATATTAGTTAACAAGAAAAGTCACTTAGTATATTTATAATACTAAGTGACTTTTAAATTACTTTCCTACTACTTCATACTCTTCGGTATTTTCATAATCTTCTAAATTCGGTTCTTCCATATTTTCAATATCCTTTTCATAATTCTTATTACTCTTATAGAATATCTTAAATAGCTTTTTCATAGAGATTTCTTTTCCATCAAAACTTTCTTCTTTATTATCAATTATAGCTGATGAATTTCTTTGCTTTTGATCTAATATAGCTGTAAGCATTTGATCTATCTCAGCATTTTTAGCATAAACATAATTGATAACACAAGTTTCAGTTTGACCTATTCTATGAACTCTATCTTCAGCTTGGGAATGACAGTTTGGAGACCAATCATATCCGCAGAAGATAACATTATGCGATCTAGTAAGGGTAATCCCTACCCCACTCGCTTTAATATTACCTATGAATACATCAACTTCTCCATCTTGGAAATCATCTACATATTTTTGCTTTAATTTATTAGGAGTTCTACCATCAACAACTACTGCTCTATCCCCATAGTATTCCTTAATCTTATCTATAGGTTCTTTGTAGTTGCAGAATATAACTACTGGAAGGTTTTGCTCTAATAAACCATCTGCAAGGTCTATAGTAGGTTTTACCTTCTCATTTTCCAAAATCATTTTTAAAGCGTTTATCTCTGCTAAATGATTAGCAAAAGTAACATTCGCAGGAATAGGATTATCCTTGTATTCTTTCTTTTGTTGTGCTAACTTCTTTTGATACTCTCTTAGATGTTTATTGTATTCCGTTAAGCTAATTTCAACTGGAATGAAGTTTTATATTATCATATATAGATTTATTTCTCAATTTTTAATTTGTTTAACTAAAAAAAAAAAAAAGCTGAAGGTCTTATAACCTTCAGCTTTTTAATTAGTAAAACCTAACAAATGTTAGTGTTTCCTACCTTTTAAACACACCTACTATTGTTGGGGGCAACGTTGATGTGTTTAATGTTATAATTGTTAAATAAACAATCAAAGGAGTATGTTTATATCAAAATTTCGATACTTGCTACTGGATTAGATGGTATCACTTCTATAGGTTTTAATGAATTTATTTTTTTCACAACTGATACCACTACACTTAATACTATTAAACAAGCCATTGCGACTATTACTATACATAGTTTATTATTAACTTTTCCCATATCTCACCTCGCAACGACTTTATTTACTAATCACATATAAATTATATACCATTTCTCTGCAAATTACAACAGTTTACTTCTTGTTACTATTAACAAAACTATCTATTTTGAAATTAACATATTTTTCGTCAAAACTCATACTAACAATAGCATCATAAGTACGTTTGCCATCTTTTTTCTTAAAACCTTTAACTAAAACCTTCTTTTCTTTTAATAATTTTTTAGCAATAGTTTTATTTACTGTTTTTCCTTTATCTTTAAAGAATTTATTTTCTTTAAAGATTGAAAAAGTACATTTATTATCAGCATTTTTAAATCCTTCACAAAAGAAAGCTTTAGAACTTTCATAAATGTTTTTTCCACATTTAGGACATTTTCCGATTATTTCTTTTTCAATTGCATTTGAATATGAAGTTACTTTACTTCCTTTTATCCTATCTACTGTTTCAAAAATATCCCTCTTAACACTTTCTAAACATTGATCTATTGTAGCTTCATTCCTTGAAATCTTTTTTAACATTTGACCAAAGGCAGCAGTTTTTTCCTTACTCATATCCACCTGTAATTTATCTAATTGTTGCATTAGATAAATCCCTTTAGGCTGTATTGTAAATATCCCTTTTACCTCTTTTATATATTCATAAGCTTTTGCATTTTCTATAATTCCCGCTCTAGTTGCTACTGTTCCTATTTCAAGTCCTGCTAAGATATTCTTATACTCTTCATCATCTGAAATAGTATCATCCTCAGCCACTTCACTATTCTTTAACTCTTTTCTAAATGGATTTTTCATAAAATTATTTAATTCTTCTATATTAACATTTTTAGGTGGTTGAGTTTTTCCTTCTTCAACTGAATATTTCACTTTGAGAATTTCTCCAATCGAAAAATTAGGAATTGTTTTTTCTGTTACATTGCTCTCATATTGCAAATATCCTTGTTCTATCACAGTTTGACCAGTTAATTCAATAACATATTGATCCAAAATTAATAATGTTACTTTAATTTGATTAACTATTGCTTTTTCACTACAAAAGTTTGCTAAAAATCTATTTTTAATTACATCATATAATACTTTTTCATCACCAGTTAATTGACTTGCTATACTTACCTTTTCAGCAGTAGGTGTTATAGCTGAATGACTTTCGATTTTTGAATCATCAAAAATTCTTTTGCTATTATTCATTTCAACTTTATAGCCTAATTTGGAAAATTCAACAATAGTTTTGTTAATTTTTGTTTTGTCATTTTCTGATAAGTATTCTGTATTTGTTCTTGGATAAGTAACATAACCATTTTCGTATATCTTTTGAAGTATATTTAAAGTTTTACTATTACTCCATTTATAGTGATTACTCATTTTACTTTGTAATTTATCCAATGAAAACAGATGTGGTGGTTGTTTATTTATTTGCTTTGATTCAACATTATCTACTATTGTTTTAGCTTGGTTTAATTTATCAGTTAGTATTTGAGCATCTTTAAATCCATATTTATCAAATTTAATATCTTTAATAGTTGTTTTAATCGAATTATCATTTTTATTAATTAATCCTGCTATAGTATAGAATGTTTCTACTTTAAAATTTTGTTGTTCTATATATCTATCATAAATATATTTAACTATACTTGTTAATACTCTTCCTATTGGTAAAGTAGATTGACAAGCCAACGAAACTGCTCTTGTATAAATTATTCCATACGACCAATCCATAGCTGCTCTTGCAATTCCTTCATTGTACATATTACGATAATGTTCATTAGGTTTTAGATTTTTAACAGCACCTCGAATAGTTTCATTGGATTGGTCAGGTATCCATAACCGCATTATTTTTTTTGAAGAATTACATTTTTCTAATGCTTTAAATATAGGAATATTTACTAATACTTGACCTTCAACATCACTATCCCCCGCATTTATAATAGTGTTTACATCATTTCTAAGGATAAGTTTTTCTATAATTTTATATTGTTTTTCGCAACCATCATTATTTTTAATTTTATAATTAAATTTCTTTGGCATAAATGGTAGTTCTTCCATATTCCAAGGGGTTTTACTCCTTTGAAAATAATCATCAAATTCCCATAATTGAAATAAATGTCCAAAACAATAAGTAACTATATAATTATCACTTTCAAAATACCCTTCATGCTTATCAAATTTTTCATATATAGCACTTGTTATGCACCTAGCTATATTAGGTTTTTCTGCAATTATTAATTGTTTCATAAATTACACCTCGCACATTACACTTTATTATAATTTTACCATTTATTAGTTATAAAATAAATGAATTTATTTGATAAAATAATATATAAAAATAAATAGCTGAATTTCAGCTATTTATTTTTATATATTATTGGTATCAGGATAAAAGGCATTTATTATCAATATTATTATCGGTATAGTAAATACTATTAAGAACACATCTATTATATATGCTATTAATGATATACACCAAAAAATAATTATTTCAAATACTGCGGATTTTTCCAATGTTATCGGATCTAATAAAGGTGATGTTAACATTGTAAGCCACCCGAAACAATCTTTGTTACCAAAAAATGTTATAATAAATATACTGCCTGTAATACAAGCTACTAGAGCTGCAAATCCATAAATACGATCTATTATCTTTGCTTTAGTTTTACTGGAATTTTTCCAAGGTTTTTTACTTAGCAATTTGCATGATTTGGAAACAACTAATAAAGCTAATATTGTAGTTATCCCTAATAACAACATATAAGGACTAAATATTTCTGTTATTTTGGCTGTTATTTTGTTTATAAAAAATAATACAAAAAATACACCAATTAATAGAAATCCACCAAAATTATATTTATTTTTAGTGCCAGTTAATAAAGTTGTTACTATTATTAATCCCATTATGAATAACATTACTTTTTCCTCCTTTT
>JAWABG010000123.1:0-5091 GCA_038884715.1 Candidatus Woesearchaeota archaeon
TGAAGAAAAGGAACAAATACTAGAACTTGCGAATGACCCAAATATTTACAAAAAACTAATTACAAGTATTGCTCCCTCAATTTATGGTCATGAAAAAATAAAAGAAGCCCTCATACTACAATTAATGGGTGGCGTGAGGAAAGTTAAAACAGATAAGAGTGTTACGAGGGGAGATATACATATATTATTAATAGGAGATCCTGGTTCAGGAAAGTCACAACTTTTAAAAAGAATAAGTAATGTTGCTCCAAAGAGCAGATTTGTTTCAGGAAAAGGTGCAAGTGGAGCAGGAATGACTGCTACTGTAATAAAAGATGAATTCTTGAGAGGTTATGCATTGGAGGCAGGAGCACTTGTGTTAACAAACAAAGGATTGTGCTGTATTGATGAACTTGACAAGATGTCAAGAGAGGATACAAGTGCAATGCATGAAGCACTGGAGCAGCAAACAGTAAGCATAAATAAAGCCAATATTCAGGCAACACTTCGTGCAGAAACAACTGTACTCGCTGCCGCAAATCCAAAATTCGGAAGATTTGATCCATTTGAGATGGTTGCTAAACAGATTGATCTTCCGGCTACGCTTATTAATAGGTTTGATTTGATATTTCCTGTTAGGGATTTGCCTGATAAGAAAAAGGATGAAGCATTAGCAGAATTCATACTGAATCTGCATAAAAATCCTAATGTTCTCGAAGGCGAAATTAATACAGATCTTTTAAAGAAATATGTGTCATATGCGCGGCAAACAGTGGTGCCAAAACTCACAGATCCAGCAATGAAGGAAATACTTGAATATTATGTAAAAATGAGAAGCTCTGGTGAAGGAGGAGAACAAATAAAGGCTATTCCTATTAGTGCAAGACAGCTTGAGGCGCTGATAAGGCTTTCTGAGGCTTCAGCGAGGACACGACTTAGTGATAAGGTAACAAAAATTGATGCAAAAAGAGCAATAGAGATAATACATTACTGCCTTGCCCAAGTAGCACTCGATATCGAGACAGGAAAAATTGATATTGACAGGATAAGCACCGGAATATCCGCATCTCAGAGAAGCAGTATTGCAGTCATTAAAGAAATTATTGTTGAGTTAGAAAATGCTCTTGGAAAAATAATACCTATAGACGCAATAATAAATGAAGCAAAGGCAAAAAATATTTCTGAGGAAAAAACAGAAGAAGTCTTAGAAAAATTACGACATGCAGGAGATTTGTTTAGCCCAAAGCAAGGATATCTGAGTAGATTGTGAGACCTTTCTTTTATCCAAAAACTTTTTAATTTGTTGTTCTTTTCTTTAAATCATTGGGGGGAATTATGGGAGAGAAGTCTTTTCAGCCAAGAAACACTGCAGTCAAGTGCAGGATTTCTGATATTATAACCGGAAGATTTGTGAAAGGTGAAGGATTTGAATCTAATTTTGTTGATTCAATCCGCGGGCCAATTTCAAGAGTTAATATTATAGCTGTAATTATATCTGTTAATAATGATTCTATTACTATTGATGATGGGAGTGAAAGAATAAGATTGGTGGGTTTTGACAATAGTTATTTATTTCAGAATAAAGAAATTGGTGATATAGTGATGGTAATTGGAAAACCACGTATGTTTAGTAATGAGCTTTATATATATCCTGAAATAATCAAAAAAGTTGACAAAAAATGGATTGAGTTTAGAAAAAAGGAATTAGGTGATATTTTTGAAGAAAAAAAATTAGAGCAAAAGACTAAAAATTATCAAGACTCTGTTGTTACGCTAGATAGTGAAACAAAATCTAAACGCGCAAAGGAAGAAAAGCAAAAATTAAAGACAATTAAGAAAGAATTAGAGCTAGTACAATCAACCTCTGACGAGATTATTGAAATAGTAAAAAGATTAGATAAGGGTGATGGTGCTGATGTTTGTGATATAACTAAAGAAGTAGGAGGATCTAATATTGAAGAAAACATTATTGAAGAAAAAATTAGGCATTTGATAAAAACAGGAGAATTATTTGAAATTAGAAGAGGAAGACTAAAGGTTTTAGAGTAACCAAGTCAAATTAACGCATTCTATTTGTTTTATTTCTTCCTCTTATTAATCCTGTTTATTTTATTTATTCTGTTTGTTTTATTAATTCAATAAATGTTGCTGCACTCCATGCTTGGCATAGACAACCTTCAGATTTTAATTCAGATGCGCTGCTGACTTCTGAATTATGACCAATAAATCCCTTCCATAAAATTTCTTGACTGCTAGCTTGAATAATTTTTTCTATGTATTCTTTAAACATCTTGTTATTTATATTTCGCATACTAATTCCTGCAATATGATTAATAAAAAACCAGGAATCTCCTCTATGATAGCTCTCGTTCGTTAATCCTGAATAATTATTACAAAATAATCTATGTTTTTTATCTATAGATGCAAGTCCTCCCCACCCTAACCATAAACTCTGAAGAGCTTTTTTAAAAGTTGATTCCCATTCTTTTCTACTCAATAGATTAGGATATATATAACACGCTAAAAAAACATTTGGTCTTATTGTGTTATCATTAAGTCCATCATTAAGATAATTATTAATATAAAACTTGTCATGAACCAACTTTCTAATTTTTTTTTCTTCTTTTTTATAACTGATATTTGTAGTTATTCTGAGTTTTTTATTTAAAAAATTAAAGCATTTGAGCATTCCTAAGTATAGTGCTTGTATCTCTATGCGATAACCTTCTCTTGTGTCATTTCCATAATCTGTATCCATCCAGGTTTCTTTATGAGTATTATATATAAGACCATCTTTTTGATAATTGTTTTTTATCCCAAAAATTGTATTCTCAAGTTTTTGTTGTATATATCTTAGCTCGTTCTCTTTAAAGTATTTATCGAGAATACCTCTAGCTTCCAAAATTTTGATAAAGTCATATATTCTTTTAAATAACCATCCAATTCCGTCTGCGCTTCCCAAATCAGAACCCGGTACTCTGTTTGGAATTCTTCCTACAGAATCTATTAAATCAAGATATTTTAATAATAATAATTTTACATCATCAAATTTTTCAGATAAAATAAGGCCAATACACGATATCAGCTCGTCTCTTGCCCAAAATTGATAAAACCACGGTAAACCCGCATAAATTCCATGAATATTTTTTTGGTCATACTGTATTTTAACATTTAATTGATTTAAAGAATTTAATGCGCAAGCGAGAGCCCAGTATCTTTGATTGGTTTTATTAATAGTTATTATGTTTCTAATTTTTTTTTCTTTTTCATTTTGAAGAGAATCAAGATGTGTGTAGCAAAATTCAGCTCTGTTTTTTGCCTTAATCTTGTTATCTGAAAAAGAAATAATTAATTTGAGAAATCCATTACATTTGATTTTAAATCCCTTATAAATAAAGAAATCACTTTTTGAATTTCTCTGTTTGTCATATTCATAATTTCTTAGTTCCCATTTGTCAATTATTTCGTATTCTCTAACTCCTTTTACTGCTATATATTTTTTATATTTCTCATTTTTTAGGTTTTCATCTTCATATTTTATATATTCAACAAATAAAATATCGTCTTCCTTAAATATTCTGTAGATTCTTCCCAAAGTTTCAAAATCATGCACAGGTCTCATATCCAATTCAAAATTTGCATACCCATCATAATACTTAAGTTCATAAAAAAGTGCATGGTTTAGCATAATAAATTTTTCTTCTGTAGCTTTATATTTTCGTGTTATTCCTATAAAATCATTAATGACTTCTGTGCAGTCTTTTTCAATAGAAATATTTTCCACTGTTTTGTACATATCCCAGTCATTATTTTTAGTGATAATTGGAAAGAACAGTCCTTGATACATTGAGATGTTATGTTTATCTGGTTCAGCTGCGAGAGAAATATAACTGCCTGTTTTAGAAATTAGCAAAAAACTTGAACTCCCCTCTTTACTTATCTCTTTTTCTTTAAACTTGTGGGTGACGAGCATATAATAACTTTGATATTGTTATTTATAACTTTTATTGTTATAGTAGAGAACTATTTATTCTTTATAACTTATCTTAGAGTCATCGCCAATATTTATTATTTTCATTGTTCCTTTTACTTCTGTATTAAAACCTATTAAGGAGTCTTTAATTTGTGTATCCTGTATGTGAGCGTTATTGTTAATTATACTATTTTTTATAATTGAATTTTCTATATGCGTATCGTCACCAATAGATACGTAAGGTCCTATTATTGAATTTTTTATTATTGAATTTTTTCCTATATACACAGGCTCAACTATTATTGACTTTTTAGGTTTTGAATAATCTTTATGATTTTTTTTGAGCAGATATTGATTGGTTGTAAGTACTGTTTCTGGAGTACCGCAATCAAGCCAAACATTAAGTGTTTTTGGAATAAAAATCTCTCCTTCTTTCATCATTTTTATTAATACGGTATTAATATAAAACTCTCCTTTTTCACGGAGATTGTTTTCAATTACATAATCAAGAGCTTTGAAAAATAATTTTGAACTTTTTAAGAAATACATTCCTGTTATTGCTAAATTGCTTTTGGGTTTTTCTGCTTTTTCTTCAAGATTAATTATATTCCCATTTTTTAATATTACAACTCCAAACCTTCTCGGATCCTTTACTTCTTTTACCCAAATAATGTTCTCTTCTGGTTTTTTAAGAACATTCATGTCTGTTTCAAAAATAGTGTCTGCGTATATAATAAGGATCTCTTCATCTATACATTTAAAAAAATCTCTTGTCTGCCATATTGCGTGAGCAGGTCCTAACGCCTCTTTTTGATGAACAAAACTTGATTTAAACTTGTATTTTTTTACGTAATCTCGTATAACATCTTCAAATCCTGATATTACAAAAATTACTTCGCTTATTTGATAGTCTTTAATTGAATCAAGAATATGGCCTAACATCGGTTTTCCCGCAATAAACATTAAAGGTTTTGGTCTTGTGTGTGTGTGTGGTCTAAGTCTTGTTCCTTTTCCCGCCATTGGTATAATTACTTTCATTTGAATTCTTCTTAGCTAAGATTTTTTAAGTATATTTAAACATTACTATATTTTTTCAAAATATTTATAAATAGCATTTTCTAAGATTAATTTTTACATTA
>JAWABG010000124.1:0-5073 GCA_038884715.1 Candidatus Woesearchaeota archaeon
TTTTATTTCCTTGATAGATATAATATTTTCTATTCTAAATGCTCTCCAATCTTGTTTATCCAAATCAAATACTGCAATTACATCTAAATTTTCAATTTTTTTTCTTTTATTTTCTTTTTCATTATGTTTAACTAAATCTGGTTTAAGGGTACATTTTATTTTTCGAATATCTCCATTAATTTTTTTAAACTCTATATTACATACATTTTCTAATAATGTTTGTTTAAGTACACACCTAGTAAACATATTAAGTCTCCTTTAATATTTCTAATATTACTTTTTCAATTAATGAAACGGCAGCATTTAAATATTCACCAGTGATATATAAATCATAATTATGTGCTGTTAACCATTTTTGTTCTTCTATTGCTGTTGTATAAATACGTTTTGTAAATCTTTTAATAATTTCTATTTTATTTTCATTTCCAAATTCTAATTCTTTTAAAAATCTATTATTTAATCTTTCTAATCTAACATTTTCATTAGTAATTACAAAAGTTTTTAACATTTTAATATTTTGTGTTGAACAATACTTTTCATAATTTTTTATTCCATTTGGTTCTATTATAATAGCTCCAGGTTTTTTATTATCTATTTTTGTTTCTAATTCTTTATACGTTGTTCCATAATAAACATCATTAAATTTTACACTTTCTATAAAGTCACCTCTATCTAAGCCCCATTGAAATTCTTCTTCAGATAAAAAATAATAATCTCTTCCATTTATTTCATCAATTCTTGGTGGGCGTGTTGTACAAGAAACAATTTTATTTACTATGTTTTTTGATATTAATTCATCAAGTAAATAAGATTTACCAGCACATGTTTTTCCTGTAATTGTCATAAATATATAATTATTCATTTATTTTTCCCTATTTTAATCTATGATTAATATTTTTTTTAAAAACTCTTCTTGTGTTTTATCTGCTAAATCACAAACAGAATCATCCTCTAATCTAGCAATTTTGCGTTTAGATATAAGATGTGGATTTTTCTTAAGATAACAATACACACCAAATTGACATAAACTTACTTCAGTTGTATAAACCTTTAATTCATCTTGATCATCTTCAAATACTTTAATACCAGTATCTGTAATATAATTATGAAAGAATGTATGAGATTTAATAGGATGATCAAAAATCTTTTCTTGATTTTCTCTTATCCAAATTACCAAATCGCCATATGGCATTTTTTTAAATTTTCCTGAAGATTTTAATAATGAAAAAATATTATCTAATGATTCTCTTGCTCCTGGTCCTGGAGCACAAAATTCTTCATCATGATGAAAAGGTAACGCATAATTAACAGAATTACTAGTTGCACAATGATATCCATAATATTCACCTACACCATTTTTTGACGTAAGAATATTAAACATGCCTTTTAATGAATCAACTTCTAATATTTTTTCAATAGTTCCATCATTTATCCAACTTGCTATCCATTCAAGAATGTCAGTTATTGATGCAGGTCTTGTTGGATCATTATATTTAATTCTACAATAATTTCTTGCTGCAGTTTGTAATGATGTATGAAGTTCTGTTGTTCCATAAAATTTTTTCTTTTGTTTTTTTGCTATCTCACAATTTATTTTTAATTCATTTAAGTAACTATCGTCTATAAACAATCTTTCAAAATCAACATGAGCCTTTTTAGGATCTTTTATGTTTGTTACTATTTGATGTATTCCCCTAGCCCCATAAAAATGTGAAATTATAGTATTACATATTTTATTCACTGGAGATAATTTAGAATCTGGAATTGCGACAATATTTTCAATAATATATCTCATTCTGTCATCTGCAGTAATCCATTGTCCAAAATATTCAATATCTTCAGCTAAAGCATTATCTCCATGATTATCATAAGTATCTCTTAAACCATATTGTTTTTCCCATTTTTCATTTACTCGGTGTAGAAAAAACTCATATGATTTAATGGCATCTTTATTAATATAATCATTAAAATTTATTTTTGAAATGATTTCCATTTATTTTATTATGTTTCCAAATTCGTCTCGTTCTACATTTTCTAATTCTTCTAATCCATTATGATTTACATATACAATATTAGTTTTAAGATTATGTTGTTTAATAATCTTTTGAATTTCATTAATTTGTTCTATATCATCATCAAAATGGATATTAATTTTTATACCCATTTTATATAAAAAAAGTATAGTATTTCCTTTATGTATACCAGATTTTATTCTTGTTTTATCTTTGAATTTGTGTGGAGAAAAAAATACCTTGTTTTTTATATTTTTATTTTCAAGGTATTTTTTTGTCACACCTTCTTCTTCAAATGATCTACCAGTTATAATAACATCATCTGGTCCGGGATATAAACCAAGTGTTATAACACCATCACAATCAAATGAATTTATTATCATTTATTTCCTTTTTAATAAAAAATCCTTGATTAATTAACATATTAGATTTTTTTGATCCTAAATGTGCTTTATATTTTTTACCATTTTTATGATAGTGCATAATTTGACCCTTTTGAGATTTTGCGCCTAAAATCCTAAATTCTTTATACATTTTTTTCATATCATCGTTTTTGAATTTCTTTTTAGCTGATTCTGACATCTTTCTTCTTTTTTCTATATTAAATTTATCGGCATAATCTTTGTTTTCATAAAGACACCACCCCTTATGATAAAATCTTTCTTTTTTTCCAACCTTAACTAAATTAGATGAATTTAATTTTTGTTCTGAAAAAATTTCCATAAGCTGTTTTGTTGAAATATTAAAGTCTCCATATTCTTTATGATAAAAATGATATATAAAATTAATTTGTTGATTATTTACTCTTGTTTTAGCTCTATTTTTAAGATATTTTTTTCCTTCATTAGTTAATAAAAAATTTTTATATTCCATTTTAAATATTTTTTTAGATTTTTCATACATTCTAGAATTATTAATTCTAAAATTATTATTTCCTTTTGACATCATAAAAATAGCACAACCCATTTTATATTTTTCTTTTTGATTTGAATATAATTTATATAATAACAAATGAGCTAAATAATGTTCTTTATAAGTAAGAAAAATTAAATTATCATCATTATCTAAACCTCCTAGACTTTTAGGAATAATATGATGTTTTTCATAATATTCAGAAGGTAATAATTTTCTATTTTTTGCTTTTTGAATGAGTGAATCATATATTTTTTTATAATTCATAATCTGTTTTATTATCTTGAAAAGTATATAATAAATCAACAGCTTTAGGTCTCTTACTAGAAAGTTGGGCTTCTGTTAATGGTGTTAATATACGTCTAGCTAATGCATCACATTCAAATTTTGCATCATTTGTTGATAGTTGCACAGGTGGTGTCTTTTGAGTCCATGCTGAAGGGCCTCTTAGGTATCCAACAATTCCCATTTCAGATGCAACTTTACAGAAACGAATAGCAGAAACAACTACTCCACCTGAATTAGGTGAATCTTGCACCGACAATCTAGCTGTTAATTCATAGCGAGCCCCTGCAAAACCATAAGCAACTATATCAATATTACAAACTTTATTGTCAGTGCCTACATATTTACCACCCGGTTTTTGTTGAACTGTTAATGATGGACCAGCATACATAGTCATTCCAGCAATTGATTCATTGCGAACAATGTTTTGCCCTTTTAAAACATTTTCTTTGGAAACATGTTTATTATATAATCTTTCTTTTTCGGCCATATTTAAGAAATCAGTATTAGCAGTCCTACCAATCCTAATATTTTCTTGACCCTGTGTACTACCACAAGCCATATTAAGTTGAATATGTTGTGTTACTAATAATCCAGAATCAAGCATTGATCCTTGTAGAACTTCAGAAAGACGACTTGCTCCATAAGCACTTCTCATATCACTTCCAATAATAGTTAGACCAGCATCAATAAATCTCTGTTCTAATATTTTTGCTTGTTCTGTACCAATAAATGTTGGCATGCAATTTACAAAATGACACCCAGCTTTAATAACTGCATCAACATAAAAAGCGCTTGCCTTTTCTGATCCAACGGGCAAATAATTTAGAACTACATCAACTTTATGATATTTTAAAAGTTCTACAATACGATCAAATGGTTCTGCTGGAATTGCACCTATTCTAAATGAAATATCTTCAGGTAAATCTAACATATGTGGTGCAACACCATCTAATAAAGTACCTGAATATACCATCGCACCTTTTTCAATGCATGCGGTTGGGCCATCATCAAGAATTTCTTTTACATGATCCATTGAACAATTTGGTTTTGCTCTTAAGGCATCTTTTAATTGATGATTTACTTTTCTGATATCCACATCAAAACCACAAACAAATTGAATATCAGATGATTTATATCCTCCAATATCAGGATACATTAATCCAACCTTATCTTCTGGGTGCTCATTGTAATATTGAATACCTTCAACTAAAGATTTTGCACATGATCCAACACCAATAATAGCTACACGAATTTTTTTCATTTGATTTCTCCTTAGGATTATTTCAGTTTTAGGACTTTGGTTAACATTATTGTTAAAGTAGGTCCGTCATAATGACATAAATATTTACTTAATTTAAGATTACATTAATATATTTTAACTAAATTTTTCTTTCCAATAATTATATCTATGATAACATGGAGCAAGATGTACGCTCTTTGGTGATTCCATATAAGTTTTCATAAATGTTATGCCATCTAATTGATACCATTCTTCTGGCCACGTAAATAAAGACCATTTATTTTTTAAACATATTTCAGAAAGTTGATTTTGCATTTCTTTTTGTAGTTCTTGTCTTTGTTCTCTACTTCCATAAAATGGACTCCCTTTGAAGTATCCAGTTTTTGGTAATCTTCTAGATTCATCTTCAATTGGAAGTGGAGCAACTAACTCAACATTTGGTATGTTAAGTTCTTTTATTTGTTTTTCATATTCATTTAATAGAGATGTCAATTTTTGTTTAGGATTATCTTCTCTACATAAATGATGTCTAATATCAATATTTCCATAATAACATGTTATATGTGTTAAATTATTAATAATGTCTTTTTGAAAATCATTAATTTCTTTTACTATAGTTTT
>JAWABG010000125.1:0-5066 GCA_038884715.1 Candidatus Woesearchaeota archaeon
AATTAAAAAATTAAACACAATGAAAAAATTGAAATGAAGTTAAGGAATTTTTTTAAAAAAATACAATAAGGGGGAGATTTGTATATAATAAAGAGATCAGAGGGGGTTATATAATAAGATATAGTCCATATTTTGGTTCTAGTTATTTATAACTTATAAGTTATTTAAGTTATAAATAACTTTAAAGTTTTAAAACAACTAGTATACACGAACCTTAACTTAAAAAATACGCATAATGAATTACCACAATCCTTCGGATTGTGGACTTTTTAAAAATAATAAATATTAAAGACCAAAGGAGGTTTATATGAATCTTGAACAATATAAAGCATTGAAGGCAAAAGTTGAAGAAGATTTAGCCATTGATGAAAGTAACGCCGCTGATAAATCACTTAAGTTTTCTTCCATGTATAGTAAATATCTTGCGTTGTATTTACAAGAATTAAGAATCCTTAAAAATCTTTCTTTAGAAAAAGACAAACTATATGGAGATCTTTATCACAAACTTAAATTTAAAAATGATTATCAATTAGATTCTTCAAAAGAAATAGATACTTATGTTCGTTCAGATGAATCATTCTACAAAAAAAGCTTAGATGTTCAAAATCAGGAAATAGTAGTTAAATATCTTGAAGAAACACTTCAAAATATTAATAATACTGGGTATAGAATCAAAACGTATGTAGATTTTCTTAAGCTACGAATGGGTCTTAAATGATAGACTATACAATTGAACTCGAAAAGGTTAATGAAGTATTCGTTAGAACTTCAAAAATAACCATAGAACAACAGTTGGAATTAAGAGAGGCTTTTTCAGCTAAAGCTAAAGACTTTTGGTTTGATCCTCGTGTTCGTGCAGGAACATGGGATGGTACACTTAGATTTTACAATATGCAAACTAACTGTTTTGCTATTGGTTTAATGCCTTATTTTATTAACTTTTGTAAAAAACACAATTATAAATATAAGTTTAATTTTGATGTTTCAGATCTTAGATGTGATATTGCAGACGATGATATAAAACAACTTTATCAGAAGATCTTTAAAAATTCGTTTAAACCTAGAGAGTATCAAGATTTTGCCATTAAAAAGGCTTTACGCAATAAGAGAGGTATTATTGAACATCCTACTGCCAGTGGTAAAAGTATAATAATTTATTCATTAATTAGATTTATGCTGGCTACTTCAGATCGTAAGGTTCTTTTAGTTGTTCCAAATATTAATCTAGTTGAACAAATGTTTAGTGATTTTAAGGATTATGGATGGAATTCATGTGAATCTTATTGTAGTTTAATTTATGGAACGAGTAAACGTAAAGACTGGAATAATCAGCTTATAATAAGTACTTGGCAGAGTATATATAAAAAAGATATTTCCCATTTTAAAGATTTTGGGATGGTTATAATCGATGAAACACATGGAGCTAAAGCATCTAGTCTTAAAACCATATTAGAAAAATGTGTGAATGCTGATTTTAGAATAGGATTAACGGGTTCATTACAAGATAAAAACGAGAAAAATGAAAAAGCTGATTTTCTTACTATATCAGGTTATTTGGGGCCAGTTATTGCAAAAGAAAATACACAAGATTTAATAGATCAAGGTTTCTTATCAAATATAATAATAGCTAATTTGTTATTAAAATATCCTGATGAATTTATAGAACTTACTAAATTTGAAAGTTATAACTATATGCAAGAAATTGAAATTATACAAAGTTATAACAAAAGAAATAAAGTATTAGACTTTATATTGAATAATATTGATAAAAGTCATAACGTACTTATATTATGTCATGAAATTGAAGATCATTTAAAAGTAGTAGAGGATTATATCAGTAAGAATTTTAAGGATTGGAATTTTAATGTTATATATGGTCAAGTTAATGCGAATAAAAGAGAAATTATACGACGAGAAATGATACAGAAAGGAGGTAATATTTTATTAGCATCTTATGGCACAGTTTCTACAGGAGTCAATATTCCAAGGTTACATCATATTATCTTTTTTAGTTCGTTTCGTTCCAAAATCAAAGTGTTGCAAAGTATTGGTAGAGGTTTAAGAAAACATGAAAGTAAGGAAAAGCTAATACTTTGGGATATAGTAGATGATCTTACCTACAAAACCTATCACGCTGGAAAAGAAGTCCTACATAAGAATTACGTTTATATCCACTGGCTTCAAAGGCTAAAATACTATAAATTTCAAAATTTTAAGTTTATTACTAAACAAATAGATTTAGAAAAATTATAAATAATATAGTAGAGCTGCTACAGCTATATTTTTTAACTAATGAGGTTTTAATGTCTTATACTAGTTATCTTCGTGAGTTTGAAGAAAGAGTTTATTCTGATCTAACACCAAGTACCGATGATATTATGTATGCTAATGCAAGAGCTATGGATATATACGGTCAAGGAAAACGATTTCAGATAGAAGATAATTTAATTTATTATGAAATTGTTAAGATAATTCGCGAGATAGTCGATAAACATTTTTATCAACATCCTGTTCATTTTTATATTCAAGTGGCTAATAAAGAAGCTATTTTTACTTTTATTATTGAAAAAATAGATGCTAAATATAGTTATTTTGTAGAGACGCTTTATATGTATGTAACTACCCAAATTTACAGAAAGTTTGGTGATTATTTTAATGTGATTAGAGAAGACGAAGTAGAAGACAATGATAGTGTTATTATGAGGATTATAGTTAGAAAGGCAAAGAAAGAATAATGGAAATTATAATTAATTTTTTATCAAATCTTTTTAATTATATAGATAAACTTCCAAATTGGATGAGTATATGTGTTCTTATATTTGTTTTATTAATTTTGATTTTTGAAAGATTAATTAAACAAGGAATTATAAGTTTATTTAAAAAGTTATTTGTTAAAAAAAGAAGCTGTGGTGATTGTATATTAATTATTTTTGGAATTTCTGAAAAATACAGAAGTCAAGAAGATAATATTACAAGAAATTTATTAAATAAAAAAATGGTATATGTTGAACAGAAAATTGAAATGATGGTATTAGAACTATTAAAAAAATACAAGGATTATCAGTCTGTAAATTTAGGTGATAATAACTTGAAAGAAATAGAATATTGGGGATATAAGCACTCAATAATAAATGCATTTGATTTAATAAAAAGAGAAATCAAAAGAACATTTTTAGAGAACGGATTTCATATTCTTAATGGTAAAGATTTTTCGAATTATGTAAAGGAGAAAACTCAGGAACTTATTTCAATATTTGAAAATTTTATGATGACAGATTATCCAAAAAACGCAATAGTTTCTTTTGATTATTTATCAAATGATTTTGATAAAGGCTGGTTTGAAGATATAATTTTTGATATTTATATTAAAACAAAAGAAGTACAGTTGAACGCTGAAAATAAAATTAAAGAATTAGAACAAAATTTAAAAAATGATATAGATAATTTTAGTAGAGGAAAAAATAATATAATTTTTAAAAGTTATTGAAATTAATAAGGAGAACATTATGGCGGAAAAAAATGACAGAGACGAAGCAAGGGTTATTATCAAGAAAATAGTAGACTTTAATATCACTAATGATTATTATGTTAAGGATAAAAAAGATGAACTGGCAAGAGAATTTAAAAAATTGCTATATGTAGATGATCAAACTGTTAGGAGATTTCTTGAAAAATGGTTTAGTATAACTAAAACTGTTGCTTCAGAATTTGATCTTTTAGGAACATCAACTGAAGTCGAAAAAGCAGAAGAAGAAAAAACATCTGAAGAAGAAACTGAAGAAAAAGAAGAAACCGAAGAAGAGGAAGAAAAAGAAAAAGAAGAAACCGAAGAAGAGGAAGAAAAGGAAGAAACTGAAGAAAAGGAAGAAAAAGAAACTTCAACTGAGGAAGAGGAAACCGAAGAGGAAATTCCAAAACTTGAACATAAAATTTATGAATCATATATCAATAGAGCCAGTGAACTTGTTTAAATATTTGGAGGAATAATATGGGCGGTTTTTTAGATTATTTAGACGGTTATGAAAAAAAACTAAATGAAAAAATTATAACACAGCCGAAATCTATACAAAATGAAAAAAAAGTAGTACATGAATCAAGTAAAATACAATCTAAAAAAGTTGTAAATGTTATTAAGAAATCTGTAGTTATAAAAGAAGAAGATCATATAAATCGAGCTAATAATATATTGGATGGAATAGACGATTATGGTTTTAGTCCAATGGTTCCAACATCAACAAGGTTTTATGATAATACTGGATTAAGTTCAAAATTAACATTAAATAAAGATCAATCAAAAGATGTATCTGATAGAGCAAATGATATTTTAAGTGAAGATTGTGGAGGAGAATATTTTAATAATATATTACCTCAACCTTTAATGAATATTCCTCCTGTAGATCCTGAGATGCTTAAATTTGTTCCTCCAGAAATGTTAAACGAACAACAAAAACAACAAATACAAACAGTAAAAAATATACAACCAAAACAAATAGATAATCAATCTCAAAAAGAAGTTGAAATACCACCCGAAATAAAAAAAATGATGGAAGAAACAAAACAAATGCAACAAATGTTTGCAACAATGAACGCGGATATGCAAATGCCCGAGCTTCCACCTGAATTTAGAAATTATTAAAAGGAGAAATAAATATGGCAACTGTAGTAACAAATTTAGCAAAATTAAATATGATTTCGGCTGTTAGTGGAGATGATTTGAAAGTAGTTCTTTTAAATACTTCAGTATCAGGAATAGATTTATTTATATTAAAAACAATTGATAATTATTATACAGCTGGTTTGGTAACAAATGCGTTATCAGCATTTGAAGTAACTGGTTATGGATATTCAGCCGGTGGCGTATCACTTTCTGGAGTATCTGCTTATAATGGAGCTGTATATGAAGAATGTGCTTATTTTGATGGAAGTTCAATAGTTTGGCCTAATTCAACAATAGAAGCTGGTGGTATGGCAGTTTATAGAGAAGGAACAGGACTAGTAATTTATATATCAAGATTTGAAGAACCTTTACCTAAACAGTCTTTTTATGGAGAATTTAGAGTATCTTG
>JAWABG010000126.1:0-5052 GCA_038884715.1 Candidatus Woesearchaeota archaeon
CCGCAGTTTGGCCAACCTTTATTCTTTTCTCTTTAATTTCATTATTCTTCTCATTCAAAGCACACTCTATATTCGCGAGAAATTCTTCTTTATTTTTTGATATATAAGCTATATCACTATAAGGCCTTAATTCAGGAAGATTTGATGTTACCACCGGCTTCCCGGAACTTATATATTCATAAAACTTAACTGGATTTGTTGACAATGTTAGGTCATTCAATTTGAAAGGGATAAGACAGACATCAAACCAGTAAAGATATAAAGGAAGGGCGCTATAAGGTTGCTCCTTTATAAAGTAAATATTTTTATATTTTTTTAGTTGCTCCAGATTAATATTTGTGATTCTTCCAATTAAAACAATATTCCAATCGGGCCTGTTTTTGGCTACAAATTCAATAGATTCAATATCAAACCACTCTGCGATGGCTCCATAATACCCAATAATTGGTTTTTTTAACTTGCTAAGGAGATTATTTGGAGGCAGGTCGTGAAAAAATTTAAAATCTGTGCCATTTTTTATTAAAACTATTTTTTTGGTTAATTCTTTATGCTTCTGGAATAATTTTAAAGATGTAGCCACACAGAGATCTGAAATTTTTACAAGACTATCTTCATAATTAACTACATCTTTTTTTATATTTTTAAATCCTGCAAATTCATCAAGACAATCAAATATTATTGGAAAATTATATTTATTTTTCAATAACTTTACAAGAGGATACCATGCGGGGAATTCCACAAACATAACGGCCTCAATTATATTAAAATCTGAAAATAATTTTTCAAAACAATCCGCTAATATTTTTAAATCATTGTCTTCTAATTTAAGCTGATAGATATCAGTATCATTTATAAAAGGTAAGGTAATTTGAAAAATATTTTTTGAAATAATTTCTACAGAATATTTGTCTCCTTTCTTAAAATTTATATTTACATAAAACACTCTATGCCCCGCTTCAGCAAATCGCACCGCAATTTGTTGAGGCCTTTGAAAACGATAGTGCCAGCTGATTATAGAAAAAATATTATGTCATATTTATTTTTGTTTTCCGTCTTAATGGATAATGCCTTATTTAAATAAATTGTCCTTGCCTTAAAAAGCATTTGTTTTTTAAAAAAATCGAAATCTCTAAAAATACCAAATAAATTCTTTAAAAACCTGCGGCGTCTGCTACCAATGGGTAATAAATAATCTCTTAATCTATAATATGCTCCAAAAAATTTCCATTCAGGTGATAATATAATTTTATATAACCTACTCTCAAGCTCAGCTTTCTCCCTCTCAAGCTCAGCTTTCTCCCTCTCAAGCTCAGCTTTCTCCCTCTCAAGCTCATTTAATCTGCCTTTAAAGGAGTGAGTAATATCATCGTTATAAAACAAACTTATCCTACTTAAATGTTCTGTTCTTATTTTAGTTATCATCTCTAAATTTGAATTGTCATAATTCTCTTTAAATGTTAAATTCAACAATTGACAATAAAAATCCATGATATATTGATAATAACCTACAGATTTATCCTGGACAGTGAAATGTTTTAATTTTTTGTCTATAAAATTATGTATGTTATTATCTTTTTGATTTTCCTTATATAATGGTAAGTTAAATAGATTTGATAGATATGTTAATACCTTATTTGAATTTACAATAAGGTCGTCAAAATTCACAAAGCTCCTTTTTTCATCTCTTGTATAAAATTCAGCATCAAGCATGTAATTCATCCATAAAAGAAGTGATTTTTCAATAGAAAATCCATTTCTTTTTTTTAGTGATTGAGCTACTTCTAACGGATGTCTTAAACATATAATAAAATATGGTGTTATATCTAATTCTTTAAAAATACTTTTCCACAATGGAAGCAATTTACTAATTCGCGGATCCTTTATTCCGAAGATATGAGTATTACTAAACTCTGCTACAATAAGTTCTTTTAATTTTCTTTTATATTCTTTTATTACATCAAATTCGTGCCACCTTTCTGGTAATAGAAATACATCGTCCCATGATGAATTAAGAGCAGCTAAAATTTCTTCATTTAATTCAACAATAAATTTATTTTCATAAAAACCCTTAGGATTATCATCGCTTGGATTTAAATAATCCGAACCAAGCTCAATGCCTAATTGATTGAGAAGTCCCATCATTGCCGATGTCCCGCTCCTGTGCATTCCTGTTACAACAATTACTTCTTGAAAATTACTTAATCTTCCTTCCATTCTTGGAGCTCCACATTTAATTTATTTTCTAAGTTACAAATCTCTGCTTCATATAGCTTTAATAGAAATTGTCTGGTTTTTCTTTTCATGGGCGGATAAGAGATATATTTAAAACCACCCTTAATTACTGAAAATATATTCGGGATCCTCTTGTTAAGGATACAGCCCTTCAAATATAAATTTAACATAAGATTGCCTTTATGGACAATATAATTACCCTTGTTAATTTGGAATTTATCCACACCCAGAAAATCTAAGATCTCGCAGAGGTGTTGTTCGGTTTGTTTAATAAATCTTTCGAAAATTAATATCTTGAAATTTTCTTTTGGAAAAAATCTATAATACCTTTCCAGTTGTTCGCTATAAAATCCTCTTGATATATAGCTAAAATTGTTTTTTTCAAAATATCCCTTTCTTATCCGTGCATGCTCCATCATTATGGCCTTTTCAAAGGATAAGGTTTCATATCCTCTCTTAAATGACATCCAGTAATGGGAATAGGCGCGGTCAATAGGATTACGAAGGATTATAATAAATTTAATATTATTACCAAGCTCGGCTTGAATGCGTTCAGGTACATCATCAAAATATATGTAGGATGGTGTGATGGTTCCGATAGCTTTCTGGTTGATAGAAGGTTTAAAAAATTGTAAATACCATGAAATTCCTTTTTTATAGTTATCATCAATATCAAAAAAATGTAACTCTTTCTGTTCAGGAATATATATCTCAGGATGTTTCCTGAGCAACTCATACAGCAAAGTGGTTCCTGACTTTTGTGCACCTATACAAAAAAAATTTGGTTTATTCATATGGCCCTAGGTATCCGAACTCCCTTAAGGCCTCTTCAGCCTGGCTTTCACAAAGTAGTTTTAATTCTTTAGAAATATTTTTTTTCCATGAATCCTTTTTTTCTCTCAGGAATGGATAACTTAAATTTTCGTGCTCCTTAAATCCTTCATATCCCTTTCCTCTTCCCGAGGGATCAAGCATTTTATCCTGAAATGGCACGGATAAAAAATCCGTAACTTTATGAAGTATCTCTTCTGGCCTGTCCACAAGCTCCTCATATTTAATAAACAAATATTTTCCAGGATTATTTCTATATAGCGAATAAATATAAAGATTTGAAAAAGACCAGAGTCTTGGAAACCACTTTTCTATATCAGGATCAGCCCATGGCATTCTTTTTAAGGACATTATAACCCCTCTAATGTCTCTAACTATATGTATAATCTTTATATCTGAATGCGGAAGTCCATTTTTAATTAAAATCCTTGCAAAATTAATGTCATTAGGTGACTTATCTCCCGCTACCAGTGCTTTAACTTTCCTTGCTATTTCATTATAAATAGATTTTAATATGTCACAAAGTCTATAATCAGTGCTTTTAATTAATTTTTCTACTTCAGAGGGTTTCAAATAAACTCCAATACTGTGCTTAAAATCCTGTGTGGAAGTTATTAATTTTGATATTAACATTCTTCCTACGCAAGGGTCTTTTACCCTATCAATAATAAATGCCGTGGGAATGATAAAATCGGTCTCCCTGGGGATTATTATATATTCATTGAGATTTAATGTACTCGCCAGCAAAGTCGTTCCAGAACGTGGTGAACCAAATATTATGAACATATTTCAATATTAATTCCTTTTAAAGATTTCCCTATAAAAGTACTACCTGCTGTTTTCGGGACATGAACTGAAATTATCTCTATATTGCTTTTTTCAAGGGACTTTTTACTTTTAAAAAAATCTAATTTCATAGACCCCTTAATATCTCCTCCACACTCTCTTTTGTATAAAAATCCCAGTAAGCACCGTCTGTGTTTAATAAAAGATTGCCAATTTGCCTCATTAAAGATCTGTTATAAAGCTTATTTCTGTTTTTGTTTTCTAAAGTTTCATTAAGTTTTTCTGCATGGGGGTTAATAGCCATTAAGACCTTGCCCCCTGTATGAACTACTTCTTCATATCTGATAATATTTTTAGTTGAAAGATTTGTCTTAAATTTATTAAAAAACCAATGTAATATATATATCTGCCTTTCAAATCTATCATTAATTTCAGCCAGCCTGTTCTTAAGATTTATATCCATATTTTCTGCTGCCGGGACATGCCCATTGTTTACTGGTAAAGCTGCGCTGTTCCATGAAGCGAGCACGGATATTGGATTTCTTATCACAGCGTAACATGGAAATTCATTTATCAGCACATCTAAAATTGCTGTAAAAAAAGAAGGATGCTTTATAACAAGCATAAAATCTCTGTCAACATGTTTATCAATTGCAATCCAGCCCTTTGATGCATAACTCAAACGAAGCCCTTCATTAGATTTAACATTACCTATATGATTATCAGGTACTTTACCATCCACATGGTTGGAAATTGCCATTTCTTCAATTTCAATAAAATAGCGCATCCCATCAAAAAAATTCTTTATCAGTCTGACAACATCTTTCTGGCTGCCATTAATTTTTTCAAACTTCGTTACTGCCATTGGTTCATGTAATGCAATAGTATTAGGTAATTTGTTCAAAAGGTGACAAACAAGAGTAGTCCCTGATCTTGGAAGACCAGTTAGAATTATGTTTTTAGAATTCATAGCTCACTCCACACTTTATATAAATTTTCAAGTAATTGAAGGAATTTCTTTCTTTCAAAATGAATATCATGATTTTTAGCTGTTTGAAGTCCATTATTTATAATTTCTTGAATCACTTCATGCTTCGAAGAACGCGCTACATTAATACTATAAATAATAGTGTTAATATTATAACTTGGCATTAAACAGTTAAAAAAGTCCTTACAGAAACTTCTGTTCCCTATACAGTCCGG
>JAWABG010000127.1:0-5048 GCA_038884715.1 Candidatus Woesearchaeota archaeon
ACGGTTCAGCATGCTATTAATTGGCTTTAGGAATAGCAACATTTATAAATAATCTTTTAATAAAAGCTCTTTCAATAAAGAAACTCCTTTTCCCGCTTTTTCATTGATAAATTTAATTGGCCGGTATACAGGTACACTGACTTCATTGGGGTCAATAATAAATACAGGAATTTTATCCGGCACATAATCAATCAGACTCGCTGCAGGATATACAACAAGTGATGTGCCTATAACAACAAATATATCGGCCTGAGAGGAAATTACTGCTGCCTCCTCAATGGCGGGAACAGGTTCTCCAAACCAAACAATATTAGGCCGCAACTGATAACCTTTATCACATTTGTCTCCCGGCTTAATTTCATCATAACCAATATCAGATTCGGATCATTCGTACTCCTTGCTTGTGTCAGAACTCCGTGCAAATGTAAAACGTTTTTACTGCCTGCTTTCTCATGCAGGTTGTCAACGTTTTGCGTAATAATATGTACATCAAAATACTTTTCAAGTTCTTTAAGCCCAATATGGGCAGCATTTGGTTGTGCATCTTTAAGTTGGGCTCTTCTTTCATTATAAAATTGTAATACCAGATTCATGTTTTTTTCCCAACCTTCAATGCTTGCAACTTCCATAACATCGTAGTTTTCCCATAAACCACCACTGTCTCTGAATGTCTTCAATCCGCTCTCAGCACTAATGCCTGAGCCGGTAAGCACAACCAATTTTTTCATCGAATCATACTTTTAAATAACAAATTTAAAATAATATTCGCAATTTTGTTTTTATAATTGACTATACCGGTTTTTCTCTCATATGATTGACAAGCAAACTATTGACAGAATTTTTTCAACAGCTGATATTGTAGAAGTTATCAGTGACTTTGTAACGCTTAAAAAGTCAGGACAGAATTATAAGGGTCTGAGCCCTTTTAAAAATGAGAAAACACCTTCTTTTTTTGTTTCACCCGCTAAAGGTATATTTAAATGCTTCAGCTCAGGTATTGGAGGAAACGTAGTTACATTCCTTATGGAACACGAAAAGCTATCGTATCCTGAAGCTTTACGCTATCTGGCAAAAAAATACAATATTGAAATTATTGAAAAGGAAGAAACTGCTGAAGAACAACAAATTAAGAATGAAAGGGAAAGTTTGCTCGCAGTTAATGCTTTTGCCTGCCAATATTTTATTTCAAATTTAAAAAATACAGAAGAAGGGAAAGCTGTGGGTAGAAGTTATTTTATTGAAAGAGGCATCAGAGATAACAGTATTGAAAAATTTCAACTGGGTTACGCGCGTGAAGATAAATTTTTGTTTACTAAAACAGCTCTTGAAAAAGGTTTTAAACTCGAATTTCTTATTAAGACGGGCCTTACAATTAAAAAGGATAATACAGAAGCATTTGATCGTTTTTACGGAAGAGTAATATTTCCAATTCATAGCCTTTCCGGCCAGATAATTGGTTTTGCAGGAAGAATTTTAAAAACTGATGAAAAAATAGCAAAATACATCAATTCGCCTGAATCTGAAATTTATCACAAAAGCCAGGTTTTATACGGCCTTTTTTTCGCAAAACAAAGTATTGTAAAACATGATAAATGTTATCTGGTTGAAGGCTACACAGATGTTATATCAATGTTTCAGGCAGGTATTGACAACGTGGTTGCATCATCGGGCACTTCACTAACTGTTGAACAAATCAGGCTTCTTAAAAGATTTACAAAAAACATTACTGTACTTTATGACGGAGACGAAGCAGGAATAAAAGCATCAATACGTGGCATTGATATCATTCTGGAAGAAGGAATGAATGTTAGGGTTGTTTTACTCCCCGAAGGAGAAGACCCTGATTCATATGCCAGAAGTCACAGTTCACATGACTTTTTGAATTATATCTCAGAACGTGAAAGTGATTTTATAACTTTTAAAGTTAAACTGCTGCTGAAAAGTTCTGATTTTAACGACCCAATTAAAAAATCAACACTTATAACAGATATAGTTCGTTCAATTGCTGTTATTCCCGAAAGCATACCACGCTCAGTTTATATACGCGAATGCAGCCGTATGCTTGATGTTGATGAAAAAATGCTTATAACTGAAATTGCAAAGATAAGGCGTGCAAGGATTGAACAAAAAGGAAAACAAACTGGTAATATTATTGAACCACCCTCCTTTGAACCTAAAATAACTCAGCAGCTACCGATAATTCAGGAAAAATACCAATCCGAACGCGAAATAATACGCTTACTGTTAACCCACGGTAATCAATTGTTTACCATTAAAGATGAAAATAATCAGCTACATGAAATTTCGGTAAAAGAATATCTTATCAACGAAATCGAAAATGACGAATTGACTTTTCATCACCCGGTTTATAATCAAATTTTTAACGAAATAAAAGAATCTTATTATAAAAATGAGCATATATCTGACAGGAATTTTACTCATCATACAGATACTACTATTAGTACTACAGCTGTTGATATTATTACCTCACTAAACTATAACCTGAGCAAAATATGGAGGAAATATGAAAATTATGTTGCTACTGAAGATATGAAACTAAATGAAGTGGTTCCTGAAGCATTAATGTCATTGAAGATAGACAGAGTAATACGAATGTTAAAGGAAACTGAAGAGTCTATGAAAAAGGCACAGGAAAATAATGACCTTGAAAATATTGAATTACTTCAGAATAAATATGTTATATTGAACAACCTCAAAAGAGACTTATCAAAAAGCCTTGGAGAGCGAATAATAATTTAAAAATTGAAATTGTTGTTTATATTGAACCTCAAGGGCAACAATATTATAAATCTGTAATCAATGATAAAATTTTTCATTGCACAAATCAAAAATTTCTGGAAAACAATTCTTTGCATTGTCATTATTTTTATCTTAAGCTTTATTCCCGGAAAAGCATTAGATAAATTTGATCTGTTTGATTTTAAATTTCAGGACCTTATTGTGCATTTTATAATGTATGCCTTTTTTACTTATATATTCATTAAAGATCTTTCACTATTAAAAAAATCATATTTTAATCAGAAACGATGGTGGCTTGTTCCTTTAATTGTTTCTTTAACAATAGGCTTAGTAACAGAACTGACTCAATGGCTTTTCATTCCTGGCAGAAATGGCAATATCTTGGATTTTGTTATAAATCTATCTGGAACCGGAACAATAATCCTATCTTTCAGGAATTTCAAATAATTAACTTATTATTCATTTTTATCTCATCTGCAAGATCTCCAATCGTCTGCTCCTTAAACATTAACTTTATTTTTTCTCTTATCTCCATATAAGAATTATGCATAGGACACGGCATATTTTCTTCATTGCACGAACGTAATGATATTAAACACTTTTCAAATAATTCATTTCCGTCAAAGATGGTTACTATATCATATAAAGTTATTTTATGTGGATCCTTAGAAAGTCCAAAACCTCCGTTAGGCCCCTTGGTAGATGAAAATAACTTATGCTTTGCCAATGTCTGCAATATTTTAGCTAAAAAAGGAGCTGGTATGGATAATTCTTTTGAAATAGTTTTAATTCCAATTTTATTTGATTTTTCCGCATTTAATGCAAGATAAATTGAAGCCCTGACAGCGTAAATACAAGTATTAGATAACATATTTACTTTTTTAAAGGAATTTTTTCTTTCCTGCGCTCATGCCTTCCTCCATCAAAAGGTGCTGTAAGAAAAGCATCAACTATTTCACAGGCTTCTTCAAATGTTATAAATCGGGCAGGTAATGCACATATATTGGCATCATTGTGCCTGCGGGCAAGTTCTGCAATATCTCTTCGCCAACAAAGTGCAGAACGTATTTCAGGATGTTTGTTTGCAGTAATATTTATACCGTTTCCGCTTCCGCAAAGCGAAATTCCAGCATAATACCTGCCACTTTTAACTTTTTCAGCTAATGCATGCCCATAATCAGGATAATCTGTACTTTCAGCTGAATATGTTCCTATGTCATCAACAAAAATATCTTTACTTCTTAAATAATTAACCAATTTTTGTTTCAATTCAAAACCAGCATGATCGCTTGCTATAACTATTTTCTTTTCCTCCATTTTATTGTAATCTATTGTTTTGCAAAGATAATAAAATAGGGTTTTATCAAGTTAGCCTGTTTTTATAAAAAGTAACTTTGTTAATAGATTGTTAAATATGTTTTTGAAAAAATTGATTTATTTAAATTTTATGAAAGAATTATAAAAATAGCTAAAACATTAACATTTTATCTAAAACAATTCAACAATATATAAACAAAAAAGATTACTGTCCTTTACAAATAATTTTAAACATTATACACTATTAACCACTGTTGATATCAAGCTAAAGTATTATTATTCAATTAAAATTACAGAATATTCCATGTTGATATTTGTTTATAAGTAAATATGCAATAAAAGGAATAAAAATATTTCAACATAATTAAACGCATATCATATACATCAAAATAATTTAAATTTTATATATTTTATTTAATTGTATTTTGTTGAAATTGTTAGGAATTTAAAAAAATCAAATACTTTAAAAAAAGTATAACTTTGTTTAGATGTTCAGAAATTAAATATCAGATTTTAAAATCAGATAAATATTTTATTGAGAGATCAACAAAATATTATAGAAAAAAATCAATAATTAAGATACTACCTATGATAAATAATATTTCAATATCAAGAACTTTATTTAGTTGTTTAATATGCATTTTTACTTTTAATGTACATAGTCAGATAAAAGAAAATGAAAGTTTAAACCCAAATGGCTATAACATCATATATCATCCAAACGGGAAAGTTTCAAGTGAAGGTTATATGAAAAACGGAAAAACTGATGGATACTGGAAAACATATTACCCAACAGGAGTTTTAAAATCTGAA
Source organism: Candidatus Woesearchaeota archaeon (assembly GCA_038884715.1). Lineage (GTDB taxonomy): Archaea > Nanobdellota > Nanobdellia > Woesearchaeales > UBA9642 > JAWABG01. Next base: position 4,891 of record JAWABG010000127.1, read on the forward strand.
GGAAACCGTAAAAATTATTTACTAGATAGCATCTGGATATTTTATAATGAAAAAGGAGATACACTGCAAAAAATAAATTATTTATTTGGTAAAAGAAATGGTTTCACTATAACCTATAATACCGATGATAAACAAGATCCTATTAACTTAGGAAAAAT